>NZ_JBEZZW010000012.1:86632-179613 GCF_040639415.1 Micromonospora sp. NPDC023888
ACCGGGCTGGCGTGGCCGCCAGCTACCACCAGCTCGGGATCCTCGCTCAGGATCGGGGCGACTACGCCGAGGCTGAACGCCGTTATCGGCAATCCCTGGCCATCAGCGAGGAGCTGGGCAACCGGGCTGGCGTGGCCGCCAGCTACCACCAGCTCGGGATCCTCGCTCAGGATCGGGGCGACTACGCCGAGGCTGAACGCCGTTATCGGCAATCCCTGAGCATCGACGAGGAGTTGGGCAACCGAACCGGCACGGCCAGCTCAATCAGCCAGCTCGGGACCCTGCGTACCGAGACGGGTGAATTCACCGAGGCAGTGGCCTTCCACTGCCAGGCCCTCGCGATACGGCTCGGAATCGGCATTCCCCAAGCCGGTTTCGATATCGCTCGACTCCGTGATCTTCGCAGGAACCTCGGCGAACACAGATTTTGCGACGCAGTCACCGCCATCCTCGACGAACAATCGTTGCAGGCGCTGACCGATTTACTCGATGAGCCAGAAAGTCCAGAACGAGACGGCACATAGGCTCCCACCCGGCGCGGCAAAAACCCAGAAACCGCACAGGCTGCGCACTCATTTAGCGGTGATCCGCGCGTTGGCTGGCTGCCCACCGGTGCTTCAGCCTGGTCGGGGCGCCAACTGCCGGCGGTCCGCCGGAGTCCACGTCGATTCAGGCGAGGAGGAGAAACGTCGGCACAGCGATGAGGATGCCCGCGACAGTCCCCGCGACAACCTGACCAATCGTGTGATCGCCCAGCCGCACACGAGACCAGCCCACCAGGGCGACGATCGCCAGCGATGGGATCAGCGCTGGCCCGAACACGATGATCAGTACGGACATCGAGCCACTGGCGACCGCAGCGTGGGCACTGAGCTTCCACACCTGGTTGATCGCGGTGACGATGAGAAGCACGGCGAACATCACCACGACCATGGCGACGAGCGGCCGAGGGGCGCCGGCGAGAACGAGCGCGGCGAGACCAACAAGGACGGACAGTAGTCCGTAGACCAAAGGCATGCGGCGCTGCTCGCGTACGCCGATGTGGTGGTCGGTGAGTTGTCCCCGTCGTACTCCGACCCAGATGACGGCGTACGGGACGACGGAGCAGAACAGTATGGCGAGCAGTGCCCAGCCGAGGCCGGTCACGACGGCGGGGGCGGTGCTGTGCAGGGCGATGATCAGCGGCATCACGGCCGCGAAGACTGCCGGCGCACATGCTTCGGTGACGACCCGTGCCACTCGGGAGGTGGCATTGGCAGGCAGGTCGACGAGTGCGGGCACGATGAAGTTCTACCTCTCGGACGATTGCGGGCTGATAGGCAATGCTTCGGATCTGGCGTGCGAGATGATCATCTCGGCCATCGGGGATGCGATCGCCCGGGCTACCTGGGCAAGCCACGTCACCTGGTCGGCGGCGCCGAGATCACCCGCGGCCGATTCACGGGGTGGGCCCAGCGGTAGGGCGAGGGCTTCGATGGCCTCACTGGATGGGGGTGCGCCATCGAGCCGGGACTTCAGTGCCGCACCGATGACGACGGCTTCGACCATGGCGGTCTGTTGCTCACCGAGGAGGCCGCCTTCCTGAGCAGCGCTCTGCGCCTGCCTGAGGACTGCCGTCGACATCCACGGCCGCAGGGTGGCGTAGCCGTCCAGGATCTCCACGGTGATCCTGACCCGTCGCAGGGAAGCGTCCCGGGCGATCGATAGAGCGCCGCGCACACCAGACGGCGGCGGAAGTAGCGCGATCTCAGGCAGCACAGCGTGGATGCGCGTCCACAACGGGTACAGCCGGTAGTAGTCCCGGAACGCCGCGGCCCCTATCCATAGCCGGTCCAGGCCGACGCGAGGACCCCAGGACGGAATTGTCGACCCGATCAGGACCAGCAGGATCGACGTGCTGAACGTCAGTACCACCACCGCATCCGTGATCAGAGCAACGTCTGAGGACCTGTTTCCTAAGGCAACGGCCACGAGCTTGGCGGGCACGTAGGCGAGCCCCCACAGCGAGCCAACCGTGATCATCCGGAGGCCGAAGCGCAACAGCGGCCGATGGGCGATGCCGGCGTAACGATTCGCCAAGACCACTACTTGCGTCAGTGACCAGCCCAGGTAAGCCAGGTACACGAACAGGTAAGCCACGTACACGAAGTGGAATGGAGGGTGGAAGGGCTCGCCGTAGTACTCGTCGGTTCGAACGCGCGGATCAGAGGGACTGACGTCCGACGGTGTCGCGACAAACATCATGATCATGACAGCGATGGTGAGCGCCAGAGCGATGGTCCGCCGACGCACCCGCCGCCGGGTGCTGACGTCGCGACTGGTCATGTAGAGAAGGAATGCTTGCGCCGCTGTGACGCACACCAGTGACAGGCAGTTGGACATCAGTCGGGTGACGTCCGGAATCCCGAACAGCTGGTCGATCTTTGGCATGAGCGGCTGAAGGGTCATCGAGATGGTGATCGCGATCAGGGCAAGGCACAGTGCACGAAGAGGGCGGTTGCCTCGGTCCCGCGCCAGGTCGCGCAATTTGTAGAGGCTCATACCCCAGCAGATGAGCGTCACGACGATCATGAGGCCGCGAGCGAGGCTCACCATCAGGCAGCCCGGCCTTCCAGCGTCGCAACCAGCCTGGCGGAGACTCGAGGATCAGCTGGCGCGGAGGTCGGAATCGCGGACCATGACTCGGCGCGTTGCACGGCGACCGTCCCGAAGACCTCCGCCCGGCGCTCGATCGGCTCGTCATAGGCGAGACGCGCCAGTGCAATCTCGGGTACGGACGGATCCACCGACGGCATGAGCATGGCCGCGAGACATTCGAGATCATTCGGGATGGCGACATCGTCGAACATCATGTGCCCGTATTCGTGGCCGATGATGAGGCTCTGCCGCACTTTGCCAGCATTGGCGTCGTAAAACACGTAGTCGGCGAGCTCGCCGGCTACCCAGAGGCCGTGGGGGGCAAGGGCTGGCAGATGTCGAGGGATGAGGTGAACCTGCCGTCCACGGCGATGCTCGATCCGGTCGTGCAGTTGAGCGAAGGTGAAGGTCGAAGGCAGCTTGAGTGCGGAGAGGAGCTGCGCCGCCTGCTGTCGCAGGTGACTCACGCCGCTATCGGTATGACGTTGCATCGAGTTCCCTGTTCCTCAGGCTCTGGCATGGTCTGGCCCCGTGGCAAGCTCTCAGCGGCCTCACCGCACTGCCTTCCCCGGGTGATACTCGAGAACAGAGGAGAGCCGTTCGAGCAACGGTGTGTGGGACCCTGGAGGCTTTGGTGCCACCCAGCCGTCACTCAGTTGCAACACCCGGGTCGCGAACACCTCGGCCTGGTGCTCCTCGGGCTGTGTGTAGACCACGCGCTTGAGATTCCGCCGCAGTCTGGCCATGTCGGCTGCATGGAGTGCGTTGCTGATATCGCGTCCAACGGCGGGACGACCGATGTGATCGAAGACCATGTGGCCGATGCCATGCAGGACGAGATGGTCCAGGTGGAGGCGAGGTGGAGCCGATCCAACCAGGATGTGATCGGTTGTCGCGCCGCGACACCACATGGCGCGAGCGTCTGCCCGGCGTGTCCGGACAACTGTCACAACCAGCGGTCGGCCCCGGACCCGTTGCAGTTCCGCGCAAACGTCCCCCACCGTGAAGGTCGCTGGCATGGCAAGGCTGTGCAGGACCTCATCGCATCGGCGAATTTGCTGCTCGTTCCACGCTGCGGTCCGGTCGTCGTACCACCACCAGCTCTGTAACCGTACGCACCCGGCGGTGACCGGCGGCCGATGACCTGATCGTTCGAGGACGTCGGTCATGAACGACGCTGCCGTTCGGCGCTCTCCAGCCGGCCACGGGCGGCAGCCTCCAGTCGCTGCACCTGCTCGATCATCGCGACAACTGCCGCATGGCCCTCAGGTGATAGCTGGGCGTCCACCAATCGCATGGCCACCTGCTTGATTCGCGGATCGCTCAGAGCCTGGGCGAGCCTGTGCTCATGTTGATCTTCTGACGTCTCAGCGAAGAAGGCGGGCGGCTGGCCAAAGAAGGCCGCGATGGCGTCGACGACCGAACGCCGTGGGTCGGGCGATCGACCTTGCCGGAGGTTGCTCAGGTGCGTGTGGGAGATCTTGCAACCTCGCCGCGTCAATTCGTTGGCGACGTAACGGATGCTGTAGGGCTTCCCGGCAGGGTCCGTGACATGGAGGAATAGCCAGTCGAGCCGTTCGGCGAACGTCTCGCCGGCTGAATCGTCGGCCTCGGCCATCGGGGACTCCTCGCGACTTGGAACACAAGGTTTACACGATGGTCCTTGATGGAATCAAGCATTGACAGAGCTACGCGCTGTATGCGTAACATTACGAATCTCTGGCAGCAGGTGTGGACACGATGGCTGAAGTGTCATTGCCCGTTGCCAGAATGCTCCTGGGTGGCGGCTGCAGCGCCATCACGACAGGCCGCGCCTGAGCACGCGCTGGCTGCGGTCATCTCAATGCCGGCGTGCGACAGAGCCTGCCTTGCGGCCGGCGGTATGACCACGGGCTGAACACCTAGTCAAAAGGGGATGGGTCGTTGCGTCAGATCCAACTGATCACGAGCCGCGCCGCCATCGCAGCTGCGATAGCTGCCCTCGCCTTGAACGTGGCCGCATGCACCTCGGACGATGACGGTGTCGCACCGGGTGCGGGACCAGCCAGTTCGCAACCGGCTCCCAGCGTCGACGCACAGGACGCCCGTGCGAGTGCGTCCACACTGGCCGCATACCAGAACTACGTACGGGCCTACGTCACCGCGTCGAATAGGGGCGACTACAACGCCAAACTCGACAAATTCATGGCCGATCCAGCGCTGCTGACCGTGCGCCAGGACCTCCTGATCAAGTTTCAGCAGGGACTCGTCACGAAGGGTGAACCCACCTCGACGCCCAAGGTGAGCAAGGTCGACACGAGCCGGCGCCCCTTCACCGCTGAGGTCGAGGACTGCTTCGACACCGGCACATGGGACGTCGTCTCCAAGAAGACTGGCAAATCGGCGCGGACCGCGGGACAGGCAACAAGGTACGTGGTGATCGCGAAGGCGGAGTTGTTCGACGACGGTCAGTGGCGTATCCGAGAGGTCGGCGCCCAACGGGAGAGGCCATGCTGATCCGAAGGGCGTTTGTGGCTGCGACCCTGGCGATCGCTGGCAGCAGCCTCATGGCACCGGGCGCGGCGTACGCGGACTACGAGCACTGCGACGCGTTGGGCAACTGCTACTGGGTTGTCGAGAAACCCGGCACCGGGGGTGGCGGAAACGGCGGCGGGGACAACAACACTGGTGGTGGCGCCGGTAAGGGCTGCAGCTATGAAGGCCTGATCGTGCCGTGCGTGGTCGATGGGCTCGGTGTGTGGGACGGGTCCTGCTACGTCGACCGAGTCCCTCCACCGCCGCGCGGCCGGACCGACGGCTACTGGAGCATCCGTACGTGCGGCGTCTTTGGGGGTGTCGCCTCACAGACGCCGGCGACTTGGTCGGCGGATCCGCCGGCTGGGATTTTGCCGTCATACCAGGAGCTCGCTCAACGAGCCATCGCTCAGATGAACCTCGACGGCCCGAACATCGAAATCGCGCCGCAGACCAACGGTGCCGGCCTGGTCGGTCTGCCCATCTGGCTCTGGAACACGGTAAGTCCCAGCACCTGGGGCCCGATCACGCGGACAGCGGCAGTGCCGGGACGCTCGGTCACCGCCACCGCCAGGGCGGAGAAGATCGTCTGGAGCATGGGCGACGGCAACTCGATCACCTGCACCACGCCAGGCACCCCCTATCACCCCTCATACGGCAACAGGAAGTCGCCGGACTGCGGTTATGACGGCTACTCCCAGCCGAGCAGTACTCAGGCCGGAGGCCGATACACCGTCACGGCCACCACATCATGGCTGGTCACGTGGAGCGGCGGGGGTGGAAACACCGGCTCCCAAACCGTCGACCTGTCCTCCACCACCACGATCGACATCGACGAACTGCAGGTGATCACGTCATGACCAGTGCACCGATGAAGTCCTCCCGCTCTGCCCCGCCGGTTGCTGCTCCCTACGCCGTTCCCCGCGTGGCACCGCAACGCCGCTGGCGGCCAGCACTCGTCTGGTTGGCGGTAGCGCTTGTCGCTGCCGGTGGGCTGATCGCCGCTGCGGTACTGCGCAAGGTCGGCACCACCGCCGAGTACCTGGCAGTGAACAGCACGGTCGAGGTTGGCTCGACCATCGATCGGTCGGATCTCAGCACGGTACGCATCACTGTCGACCCAGCGCTCAAGCCGATCAGGGCCGGCGCCGCTGACGAGGTCGTTGGCAAGTTCGCGGCGGTCGGGCTGGTACCCGGCACCTTGCTGACCAAGGCACAGCTCACCGAAACGGCCGTGCCGGGGCAGGGTGAGCAGCTGGTGGGACTCAGCCTGTCGCAGGAGCGCATGCCCGCCGAGAGGGTGAAGCCGGGCGCTCGAGTGCTGCTCGTCGTAACCCCGGACGACGGTCCAGCCTCGGGCCAGCAGCAGACGACGGCTGCGCCGATCAGCATCGTGGCGACCGTGGCGGACGTGCGCGCCGGGGTCAAGGAAGGCATAACGCTCCTCAACGTCGCTGTCCCCGAGCGTGATGGACCGCTCATTGCTTCCCATGCGGCCGTCGGCCACATCGTCGTCGCACTGACCCCGGGGAGCTGACGTGGCCATCATCGCGATGGTTTCGGCCAAGGGCTCGCCCGGCGTCACCACCACCGCGCTGGCGTGCGCCTTGTCCTGGCAGGGACGCACCGTACTGGCCGAGTGCGATCCGGCTGGCGGCAGCGTCCTGAGCGGCTACCTGTCGAGACTCGAGATCCCGCCCATCGGCCTCCTGCCGCTGGCCGCGGCGGCCCTCCGCGACCAGCTCGCCGACACCTTCCCTCATCAGCTCGTCGATCTCGACGCCAAGGACCCGGGTCAGCGTCTCGTCCTGCCGGGCATCAACGACACGGTTCAGGCGAGCACCATCCGACCGACCTGGGATCCACTGACCACGTTCTTCGGTCAGCTGGAGCACCGTGAACCCGGCTACGACGTCATCGCCGACTGCGGCCGACTCGCCACCAGTGCGCCGCCGTGGCCGCTGCTGTTCCGCGCTGATCTGCTGCTTCTCGTGGTACGCGCGACGAACTTGCGGACCATCGCGCCGGCCGCGGGCGCGGCAGAGATGCTCCGCCGGGAATTGACTCAGTACGGCCAGGGGACTGGAACGCTCGCCCTGGCCCTGATTGGCGACGGTCCCTACCGCCGACGGGACATCGAACAGCGCCTGCAGCTACCCACCGCGATTGAGCTCCCCGACGACCGGCGTACCGCCGAGGTGTTGAGCGACGGCGGCGGCCGACTACGAGGCAACGAGCGGTTGCTTCGGGCCGCCGCCAGTGCGGAGCCGGCAGTATGCGATGCGATCGCACGGCGGCGAGCTCACCTGGCGCCCACGTCAACAAGGGGGAGTAGCCGTGCCTGAGGAGCGCCAAACCAGCCGTCCGACGCGGCCGGCAGCCGTCGACCGCCTAGCCACGAACAGCCACCGCTGGCCCACGAACGGCACCGCGCCCGCCTTCAGGCCGGCGCCCGAACCGCCCGCCGTTGCGGCACACGAAACTGCGCCTATCAGCATCGACTACGCGGCGGTGCGACTGCTGCGCGCCCGGGTCAGTGCGGAACTGACCGTGGCACTCAGGGAGACGCCGAACGTCTCCACGGCCCACCGGCACGCCGAAGCGGAACGCATCGCCGCTCGGCTGGTACGCGAGCATGTCGACGCTCTGCACCAGGCCGGGCAACCGATCCCGCAGGCCGAAGAAGACGCCCTGCTCGACGCGGTCGCGGCCGACATGTTCGGCCTCGGCCGCCTACAACAGCTGCTCGATCGTCCGGACATCGTCAACATCCACATCCTCGGCTGCGACAACGTGCGAATCGAGCACACCGACGGTCGGATCACGGTAGGCGAGCCCGTCGCCGAGACCGACAAGGAACTCATCGACATGTTCCAGGTCCTGGCGATGCGCGCCGGAGCGACCGAGCGCTCACTGTCGTCGACCAAACCGTGGCTGGACATGCAGCTGCCCGACGGTAGTCGCCTCACCGTACTCATGCAGGTGTCGGTGCGCCCCTACGCGGCCATCCGCCGGCACACCCTCATGGACGTCAGCCTGGAGGACCTCCGCGACAAGTACGGCGCCATCGATGACCTGATCTGCCAGTTTCTCAAGGCGGCCATGGCCGCCGGTCTCAACATCATGGTCGCCGGACTGGCCGATGCCGGCAAGACAACCCTGCTGCGTGGTCTGGCCCGCGAGATCCCGGACCGGGAGCAGTTCGTCACCCTGGAGGAGTCCCGCGAGCTCGGTCTGCACACCACCGGACGACACCGATGGGCGATGAGTCTCGAGTCGCGCGAGGGCCACGGATCACGCGGCGCCGACGGCCGACCTGCAGGCGAGGTCACGATCATGGACATGATCCCGCTGACCCTCCGGATGTCCGTGCAGCGGATCATCGTCGGTGAGGTCCGATCCCGGGAGATCGTGCCGATGTTGCAGGCCATGGCTACCAGCAAGGGCTCCCTCTGCACCATCCACGCCCGGCACCCGCGAGCCGTCATGGACCGTGTCATCGAACTCGCACTACAGCACGGATCCGAGATGACCGCCGAACTGGCACGGCGGATGGCCGGTGGAGCCATCGACCTCATCGTGTACGTCAATGTCGAGGACGAGACCAAGCTCGGTGGCCGGAAACACCGCTACGTCTCAGAAGTCCTCGAGGTGGGCGGGATGAGTGGTGACCAACTCGTCACTACCCAGGTCTTCGGTCCGGGCTCGGACGGACGAGCCGTACCCCGGCATCTGCCGGAACGCCTGCTCGAACCCCTGCTGCGTGTCGGATACAACCCGCGCGACCTGACCGCCTACATCCAGCAAGGAGAGCACAACCGCGGCACATGGACGGCCGGTCTTGACACCCTGAAGAGGCGGCCATGAGCCTGCTCGACCTCGCCGCTGTGCTTGCGGGCATGCTGGCTGTCGGCGGCGCGGTGCTCGGCGTCTTCGGCGTCGTGGGGACCACCCGTCCGCCCCGACCTTCATCGGCCCTTCAGCAGCAGGCACGCCGCTGGTGGACCGGGCCCGGGCGCACGCGCCGGGAGCACCGTACCCACCAGGTCAGAGTGGGTACGGCGATCGGCGCCGGTGCCCTGACCTGGCTGCTGACCGGCTGGCCGGCCGCCGGGATGATCATCGGCATCGCCGTCCCCGGCATACCGTGGCTGTTCGCCGCAGGTCGCGCGGAGAAGCAGGCGATCGCCCGGCTGGAGGCCGTGGAAGCCTGGACTCGCCGATTGGCCGACATCGTCGCCCGGGGAATCGGTCTGCAGCAGGCCGTCGTCGCCACCGCCGCGACGGCGCCGCAACTCATCGAGCAGGAGGTCCGCGACCTGGCGGCGCGTCTGCAGGGCAGTGCCGACCCTATCGCCGCCCTTCAGCAGATGGCCGACGACCTCAACGACTACACCGCTGACCAGGTCATCGCCCCGCTCATGCTCCACGTCACCGACCGCGGTGAGGGTCTACACGAGGTGTTGACCGGGATCAGCCGGTCCATCGCCGCCGAGATCGAGATGCGCTCGACGGTGGATGCGAAACGCGAGGGCCCTCGCTTCGCCGTTCGGTTTCTGACTGGCATGACGATCCTGCTGCTGGGTTACGGGGTGATCAACCCGCACTATCTGCGGCCGTACGGCAGCGTGCTCGGGCAGCTCGTGCTGCTCTTCCTCGCCGGCCTGTACGTCGTGCTCATGACCTCGGTTCGCAAGCTCAGCCTGCCGCCCAAGCGGGAACGGCTACTGCCACTGGTCGAGGTGCAGACCTTGGCGGCGACAGCATGAACAACAGCTATGTCACCGCCATGGTCCTCGCCGGCGCGATGGCTGGGTTCGGGGTGTTCCTGCTGGTCGTACAGCTGATTCCGGCGCCGCCGGCGCTCGGTCCCGCGCTTCGGCGGCTTCATCCGCTGAGCGCCGCGAGCAACACCCCGGCCGGCATCAGCTGGCTCCGGCGGCGGTTCACGGTGCCGTACGCCGACCTGCGGTTGCTGGACCGCAGCACCGACCAGTACCTCCTCACTCTGGGGCTGTCGGCACTGTTCTGCCTGGTCCTGCCCGCCCTGATCACCGTCGCCGTTGCGGTGCTGTCTCTGCCAATTCCGGTGTTCATCCCCGTGGGAGCGACGATCGCCGCCGCCTTGGCCGGCGCAGTACTGGCACACCGAGAGGTCGCGTCCAAGGCGGCGGTCGCACGGGCTGAGTTCACCCGGGCCATGTGCACCTACCTCGACCTCTCCGCACATCAGGTTCTTGGTGGACATGGCCCAGTGGAGTCGCTTGACCGTGCGGCCAGCGTCTGCCATGGCTGGGTCTTCGCCCGCATCCGAGAAGCGCTGTTCAGCGCCCAGCTGCAACTGCGACCGCCGTGGGACGAACTGAAGGTCCTCTCCCGCGACATCGAGGTCATCGAGCTGGGTGACCTGGCGGACATCATGCGCACCGCCGGCAGCGAAGGCGCCAGCGTCCACCAGACGCTTCGCGCCCGCGCCGACTCGATGCGAGACCGAATCCGCACCGAGGCTCTCGCCCAGGCCGAGCTGCGTACCAACAAGCTCGACATCCCCGCTGCGGCACTGATCCTCGTGCTCCTCGTCCTCATCGGCTATCCGTTCATGGCCCGACTGTTCGTCCGCTGATCCCGGCACACCCCTCACGGAAGGAACCCGCCATGCTCACCATCCACGGCATCGTCGCCTACCTGACGACTCGCTGGCAGGACCTGACCGATCCGACCCAAGCCGACCGTGGCGACAGCCCAGTCGGTACCGCCGTCATCACCGCGATCCTCGTCGCCGGCGCCGTGGTCGTCGCCGGTGCGATCGTTGCCGTCGCCAACGGCTGGGTGGCCCTCATCCCGACCCAGCCGTGACCCGGGGGCAGCCCACCGTCCGCCTGTGCCCGACCGGACGCGGGCGGACGGGTCCCTGGCTCAGCGACCGTGGCAGCTCACCGGTGGAGTTCGCCATCATCGCGCTGCCGATGATCCTGCTGACCTTCGCCGTCATCCAGGCCGGGCTGATCTTCTTTGCCCAGTCCATCGCGTTGGGTGCGGCGACTCAGGGGGTCAACGCCGCCCGGGGTTACCAGTCCTCAGCCACAGCGGGAGAGTCGCGGGCGACCAACTTCCTGTTGGCAGCGGGAGCGGGCCTGGAGAATCAGCAGGTCACCGTTATCCGCACCGCGACCGAGGTGCGAGTCACCGTTACCGGTCAGGCGATCACGGTGTTACCAGGGATCAGCTGGACCATCAGCAAGTCCGCCCATGGACCCGTCGAGCGGCCCACCACGCCATGAGCACCTGGTGGATCCGCGATCAGCGCGGCTCGGCGAGCATCGAGATGGCGGTGGTGGCACCGGCCATCCTGGCGTTGTTCGCCGGCGTCGTCATCGGTGGTCGGGTAAACCTCGCCCGCCAGGCGCTCGAGACGGCGGCCTACGACGCCGCCCGTACGGCGTCCCTGGCCCGAACCGGCAGCGAGGCGAACGCGCAGGCGCTGGCCGCTGCCAACTCAACCCTTGACGCTCAAGGGTTGAGCTGCACCGACTTGGACGTCACCGTGTCCACCGCGGGCTTTGCTGTTCCTGTCGGCCAACCCGCAACCGTTACCGCCACAGTTAGCTGCACCGCTACCTTCTCCGACGTCGCGCTGCCCGGGATGCCCGGCACCGTGCCGCTGGCCGCTTCCTTCACCAGCCCGCTGGACACCTACCGGAGCAGAGCTCTCGGGTTCGCGAATTCCGAAGCGTCGATAGGCGGGAACTGACGTGCCCACCCTCAGTATGACCACCGTTGAGCGCTCGGGTTCGCGAACTGGCGCGGCGGCTCGGACGGCGCGGCAAAGCTGGAGAGCCGCCGTCCGTTCGCCGTCTGTTAGAGGTGACGGCAGTGCGCAGATCGGATGCCGAGCCGAGTCACGGTGTCTTATGCGCGATGGCGAGCCGAGTCCGGTACTGCTTGGTAATTGCTCCGCCGTAGATGTCGTCGATCAGGTGAGTGATGCACGTGAACAGGCCGCTGCGTGCCTGCGGTGCCATGGCTCGATTGCCGGAGTAGGTCATGAGCAGGTTCAGATACTCGGGGGCCGTGTAGGTCTGTTGCCACTCGTAGCGCCGGAATTCGGCTGGCCCGAATCGTGCCGATCGATCGAACTCTGCTGCCTCCTCGGGGGTTTCGTCGTCGGTCGTCAGGCGCATGCCGGGCGGTGTTGTGGGGTCGAAACGTTCGTAGCAGCGTTGTGCGTCGGCGAAGAAGGCGTTCGTTCCGCCGGCGATGTGGTGAGTCGAGACGATGCCAAGAGATCCGCCGGGACGCAGCATGTCCGCTGCCTTGATCATGCGCACCTCGGGGTCAAGCCAGTGGAACGCGGTCGCGGAGAGAACCGCGTCGAAGGTTCCGTCGGAGGGCTGCCAGTCCTCGAACGCCGAGACGACGACGGTGACGTTCGGGAACTGAGCGAGATTGCGGCGGGCGATGGCGACCATGTCGGGGCTGAGGTCCATCGCGACGACGGTGCATCCCAGTTGTGCCAGGGGCAGGGTCGCTTGGCCGGTGCCGCATCCGATCTCCAGCACCCGAGCGTGCGGCCCGAGACCGGCGAGCGTGGCGAGGTCGGTGAACAGCGGGGGTGGATAGCTGGGACGGCATTGGTCGTAGAGTTCGGCGTCCTGGCCGAACGTGGTGCGCAGCATTTCTCGGTTGGGGTCGGTCATGGTGGCTGGTTATCCCTTCAAGTCGCGCAGGCTGGGATGCTCGGGTGCCCCGGGCAGGAACGGGCGCACCCGCGACGCCCAGTCGTGGTCAGGTGCCCTCTGCGGGAGGATCCTGAGTCCGTCGAACACCGCCGTGCAGTTAACGGCTCTGGGATGTTGCCGCAACGGCAGTGCCGTGACGGGGCCATCGCTCGGCCGGTGGCACAACTCCATGCCGGGGATGGGGTCCGCGGGCACGCGCGGCATTTTCCCAGCGGGGGTCCGCTGTTGGCGACGGATTTCAGTTGCTCCTGGTCAGGATTGGTCGTTGCCGCTGAGGTGCGGATGGCTGATGACGTTGGTGTAGCGGGTGCCGGCTTGGATGCTCAGGCCGAACAGGTCGGCCAGGCGGCGGACGGTGACCGGCCCGCCGGGCCAGCAACCAAAGCAAAACCCGACGCCAGTCATCGCCGCCGGGGCGCGTCGGCAGACGCTGCATTTGCGGCGCCGTCGGGCGATCGCGCCCGGCTTCTTGGGCGTCATGCCGGAGGCAGCGACCGGTTGCGGCCCCGCCGGGGCGTCACCGTCGGCGACGGCAACCCAGCGGCCGTCGGGTCACCGGCCGTGCGGGCGGCAGGGGTCTGCGTGCGGCGAGCCTCCACCTGCTCAGGCTCGCGGACCAGCAACTCGGCCGGAGAGCAATCGAGCACCGTGCAGATCACGCCCAGGTCGTCCAGCCGGATCGTGGTCGGTGTCGTGGTCCACAGCGCCGACATCTTGCCCGCGCTGATCTCGAGCCCGTACTCGGCCAGCCGCCGACGCATCTCGGTCGACTTCCAAATAAGAGCAGTCGGCTTCGGGACTACTGAAGCAGGTTTTGGGGAGAGCCCGAGCGCGGGTGGAGCGTCATGAGAGTACGAACCATGTCCGGTTTCCGAACCCAGAGCGGCGAGCACGGTGGAAGGGGCTCTGACTGTTCCGTTGCCTTATCCCAGGTCGGCATGGTCGAGCTGCCTACGGAGCGCAGCAGCGAGGTCGTCCTGCTGCTGCTCGTTGACGCGTTGGTTCTCCGACGCGGCCAGGTAGGTGAAGATGCGCGGGCCGCGGCGGTCGTCGGGGAGGTCCGGCATTCGTGGCACCACGTGGAAGTGGACGTGGGCGAAGCCCTCCTTCTCGGCGAACTGCACCACGTAAGTTTTCAGGCATCCGGTCACGGTCCGCAGGGCTCGGGAAAGCCGGACCTGCCAGGTGCCGAGGCTGGCCGCTTCGGCGGCGGTGAGGTCGGCGATCGAGACCACGTGCCGGCGCGGGACGAGTATCAACCAGCCCGGCAGAGCGGTGTCGAAGGCATGGGCGATCCGCCAGTGTTCGTCGGAGGCGACGAGTTCGCGTGGCGGCAGGGTGCCGATCTGCTGGTTGTTCTGACAGGTGTAGCAGTCCATGTTCGAACACTAGTGCGCGGCACTTTTCCCGCAGGCCCTGATGAGGGTCGGGGGATCAACGGTCGCGCCATGACCGGCTCTGTTTCCGCGGCTGACTGGGTCGGCCAGGCGTACGTAACGTCGAACGTTGTAGTGATGACGGCCGATGCGATCACCAGGTCGTTCGGCAGCTCAAGGGGAACCGGTCAGATAGGCCCCATGCCATCTCGGATGAGCCAATGATCGTGGGTAGCCGCCGGTTGGGCGCCGACGACGGTCGGATCACGATCTGGTTCGCCGTCCTCGCGCCGGCCTTCCTCGCCTTGATCGGCCTGGTCGTCGACGGCGGTGCCAAGGTGCGTGCGTACCAACGGGCGGACAACATCGCCGCCGAGGCGGCCCGGGCTGGCGGACAGGCGATCCAGGCGGGGCAGGCCATCGACGGCGGTGCCAAGGAGATCGACGCCTCGATGGCCGCCACCGCGGTTCAGGCGTACCTCGGCGATCTCGACGGAGTCACGGGCACCGTCACCGTGGACGACGTCCAGCAGCTCACCGTCACCGTCACTGTCACCTACAACCCGATCCTGCTCGACCTGTTCGGTGGGGGAGCGGGCACGACGGTGACCGGCCGGGCCACCGCGACCCTCATCGCTCAATAGCAGACCGGGAAGGAGTCACCGTGGCGCGGACCGTACCGACGATCGGTCGGGGTAGACAGGCGCTCGACGGCCTCGGCGCCCTCGCCGTGGTCGCGCTGATCGTTATCCTGCCGATTCTTCTTGTCTGGGCGGCCGGTAATCCCCTACCCGGCTTGGCAGCATGGTTCACCGACCTGGTTGAAGATCCGAGCGCAGCCGCCGCCCAGATCTGGCATGCCATCAGCAGCCGGGACGATGGAGATCTCTTCCTGCAGACGTTGGCGCTGATCGGTTGGGTTGCCGTCCTGCTGGCCGCGTGGGCCTGGGTCACCTTTCTGGTCGCCCTGGTCGTGGAGACCACTGCCCAATTGCACGGGCGGCGCCGCGGTCGGGTCCCGCGCAACACCGCTCGCATCCCTGGCATGCGGCTGCAGCAGCGTGCTGCGGCCGCGCTCGTCGCGGCGATCCTCGGTGCCCTCGCCGCTCCGGCTCTGGCATCGGCATCAGTGCCCGCGGCCATCGCCAGCCCGCCCTCGATCGCAGCGCAGCATGCGAGCCCTGAGCAGGTCGCGCCGAGCAGAGCCGTACCGGCAAATGGTGCCAACGCCACCGGTTACCTTGAGCATTCGGTGGAGCGCGGGGAGAGCCTGCTCGACATCGCAGAGGGGTACAACGTTTCCTGGCAGCGCTTAGCTGAGGCCAACCACGGCCTTGCGCAACCCGACGGGCGGAGCCTTCAGCCAGGCAACACCCGGGTGTACGCCGGCTGGAAACTGCGGATACCGGTGGACGTCTCCCTGGCAGCAACCAGAACGAGGCAGACGACGCCCGCTGGAACGGCCGGGCCGTTGGTCTATGAGGTGGCGAGTGGCGACTGGTTAGTCGGTGTCGCGCAACGCTTCCTCGGTGACGCCGACCGCTACGCAGAGATTGCGGATATCAACCCGGATCTCGAACGACGTGACCACCGATTCCCGAACCACATCGAGAGCGGCTGGCGTGTCAGGCTGCCCAGCGACGCCCGCGATCGTGGTCCTGTCGACCACGCCCAAGGCCACCTTGTGGACAGCGGCCGCACCGAACCGGGTCCGAGCGCACCGGAAGTCGACGATCAGCCAGCCGTGCCCCGCTCACCGGACACTGGCGGGAATCAGCCCGGCCCAGCAGCTTCGCCGCCGCCGGAGTCGTCAACGGCCCCTACCGCCTCCGTCAGCCCGTCCATGACGCCCGTACCGTCGACCCCAGCAGGAGTGACTGCAGACCCTTCTGCACCCAACGACCAGCCGGCAAGCTCGACCGACGACAGCGACCTGGACGAGGCGATCGTCCTGGGGTCGTTGGCCGGCGCAGGGTTGCTTTGCGCACTGCTGCTCGCCACCGTGTTACGTCGCCGACGCCGCCAACGCCAGCACCGTCGGCCCGGCCGCCGGCTGCCGCACCCGCTTGGTGGTGCCACGGAACGAGCACTTCGCGTGGCCGAGCAACCCGCCGACGTCGACCGGCTCGACCTCGCCCTACGCAGCCTCGCCGCAGCGCTGGCGGAGCGGGAACAGCCTCTCCCGGACATCGCCGCCGCCTGGATCGTCGACCGCGAGGTCACGGTGGTGCTCAGCGAGCCCGGCCCACAACCGCCCGCACCATGGACCGACGGAGGCAGGAACTGGACCCTGCCCGGCGACGTCGTCATCCCGCCTTTCAGCGAGCAGTTGGCCCCGCTGCCGACTCTCGTTGCCGTCGGATCCCAGCCCGGTCGACACCTGTTGATCGACCTCGAACGTCTTGGAAGCCTCACCATCGCTGGCGACAGCGAACGCGCCCTCGCCCTGCTGCGCTACCTCGCTTGCGAGTTGGCCTGCAATGCCTGGTCCGATGAGGTGGAGGTCATCGTCACCGGCTTTCCGGTGTCGGAGACGGACCTACTCATCGCCCTCAACCCAGACCGGGTACGCGCGGTCTCCTCGGTCGGTGAGGCTGCCACGCGACTTCGGCGCCGTGCCGCAGCTGTGACAGCCGCCCTCAGTGCAAGCGGAGCAGCCGACACGTTCGCCGGTCGCATATTCGACGTCGGCGAAGCCTGGGCACCTCAAGTGCTGCTCGTCGCCGATCCGGACGCAGACGATCTCGGCGCACTCGATGAGCTGGGGAAGGAGTTGCGAGTCGCCGGTCGGTGCGCTGTCGCAGTGGCCAGCACCACGAAGGCTCCTGCCGCCACTGGCCCCAACACCGCCGTTATCGACGAGGATGGCCTGCTGCATCTGGCTCTGCCGTTCCTCGTGGTCGAGGGAGCCGCGGCCGGACTACCCGTACGAGAGCTGGAGCCTCTTGTCGAGATCATGACCGAGGCGCGAGCCGCCACGGACGAGCCCACCCCACCGGCCGCCGAACTGGAACGGTGGGCGGAAGACACAGATGCCGCCGGCTCAGTGCTCGACCTCCTCAGTACGAGCGGGCCGGCCGCACCGACGGCACCAGCATCCGACGATGCAACGATCGGCGCCGGTGAGATGTCGACTCCGCCGAACCCGATCGTTGCCGTTCCCCGCATCGAACGCGCTCGCACCGTCGCCACGATCCCGCCGCGCGAGGTCACCGCCGCGATTCGCCAGCGCCGCCGCCAAGCCGACCCGCAGCTCGATGCGGACTTGCGGGCCTGGCGCGAGCGGGACAGGCACCGCCCCCGGATCAGCGTCCTCGGGGCGGTCTCGGTCGAAGCGCCCGGCCCGGTGCCCGACCAGCGTCGTCGCTTTCACGCGGAACTCATCGTCTACCTTGCCCAACGCGGTGCCCGCGGAGCATCCGCCGAGCAGCTCACCGATGCGCTGTGGCCCGATCAACAGGTCAAGGATGCCAGCCGTCGGGTGGCCATCACCCGCGCCCGCCGGTGGCTGGGGGAGACTACCGACGGCACCGCCTGGCTGCCTGAGATGGGATCCGACCGGCTCTATCGGTTGGCGCCGGGTTACCTGTTGGACTGGCACCTGTTCCGCCGGCTGCGCAGCCGCGGCGAGAGCCGTGGTCCTGCCGGCGTGAAGGACCTACGCGCCGCGTTGGAGCTCGTTCAGGGTGCCCCTCTCGACGGAGCCGACCGCGCCTACGCCGCAGGCACCCGCAACCCCTTCACCTGGCTACCCGAGTCCGACATCTATCCGGGGCACATCACCTCCGCCGTCGTCGACACCGCCCACCAACTTGCCGAGCTCTACCTCGACGCGGGCGACCCCACGGGTGCGCGGTGGGCTGTACATCGGGCCTGGCTGGCCGATCCAGAGCGCGGTGACGACGGGCCCTGGCACGACATCATGCGAGCCGCGCATGCGGAGGGACATACCGCCGAGCTGCGCAACCTTCTGGGTGAGCTGATGCGCACCCGAGAAGCCGAGGTGCCCGAAGACCTGACACCGGTCACCTATGCCCTGCTACGCGAACTCCTGCCAGATTTGCTGTCCGCGACCAGCGGGACCGGATAGACCGACCGAGTACGCATCGGACGGATGTCGTCTGAACGCAATACGTCAAATCACGAGAGGAATGAGCCTGATGCTGACATCGAACCAAGCTCACGGCATGAACTATGCCGAGGCAGCCCGAGAGATAGCAGCTCGACTTGCGGTTGGTAACGATGACATCGCCGCCGCGGGAGCTCTCCAGCTAGCGATCGAGGCGTGGAAGTGCCTGGCCGGTACGGACCTTGCTTGGGATCGTTATGGCCTGGAGCTGCTTGACGTCCGAGCGAGGCTCTACTCGGATCACGACGACGTGGTTGTTGATGCTGGGGCGCCGGTCCGGGATAACGCTGAGACTCGCCTCGCCGTGACCACGCTCCTGGAGCAACTCGCGCGGTACCACGATCGTCTGGCCGCGGATGATGGCGACGACCTTGCTGGACGGCTGAGCCATGACGCGGGCGCCCAACAGCTGCGACGCGCGGTCGCGGCCCTGGTATGACCGTCGGTCAGTGGTACAACGAGGCCTACCAGGCCTTACGTACCGCGTCTGCCGCAATGGGTCGGAGCCGTACCCTGGCTGCGGCCGACATCAACGCCGCAGTGATTGCCAGGTCTGCCATCTACACACAGTTGGCTCGAGCAACGGTGCTGCTGGTTGGCGGCCGCCCGGCAGCGGAGGCGCTAGATCGAGCCCGTGCCACAGCCATGCTGGCTAGACACGGGCAGAGTTTGACCCAGCTCTACGTCGGGCTTCAAGCCGCCGCTGTCGTTGATCGACAGTTTCCGTCCTCTCCCGCCGCCGTGGTCGCCGAACCGGCGCGTTCGCTGCGTCGGGCTGTCGACGCCATCGGCGTGATCGGTGACATCCTTGCCAGTCACGTCCCGCCCGGGCAGACACCTCGCACTCCCGAGGGGCTCGCGGTTCGAGCTGGCGGTGGCGTCCAATCTGGCCTCGCCGACATCGCCCGGCTCACCACGGCCGCGATCATGATCGACATGGCGCTGCCGGGGTGGCTCGACCAGAGGCGGGACCACCTCATTGAGATCTACCGGCCGGCGGCGGAGGCCGCCAGGTGGACCGCCAGCAGCCGCTTGAGCGCGGTCGCCCGTGAGTTGATCTCCTTGGGTCGCGGACAACCCCGGCTACACGGGCTCGACGTTGCCCGGCCTCCGTTGAACCCCGCGCCGGCCGTCAGTACCGCGGATGACGCGGTCGCAGCCGTGAGCGCAGCGCGAACCTGGATGTGGCAGAACACAAGGGAGTTGACGGGTCTTCACCTACAGCTCGGGACTCAACTCGGCCTGACGGTGCGTGTGCTATCCAGCACGGGCGACCCGGAGATGATTGGCGGCTGGCGTCAGGCAGCCATTGCCGCTGCTGACCTGCGTGCCACCCCTCCGGTTGGCCCAGCCCGCGACACTGCTGCCGAACTGACAGAGGTCCTACGGTGGCTTCGATCTTTCGGCAAGGGCGACCATGGTGGGCCGGGTGGGCGACGCCTCCAGCAGATTGCACGCCTCAACTCGGAGCTTCCGATTATGGCGGCCACGCTTCACAGAGGGCTTTCGGCTGCCCTGCAGCGCCGCGACCTGTTCGTCAGGGACGAGGGCGTCCTGCAGCGTCCTGTTGGCTCGCTCGTTTTTCGCGCCGCCGAGCGCTGGCGTCCCGCCACGAGAGGCGACGACATCGTTCAGGATCTCACCCGCGCGCTGGTGCAGGGGCAGGACGCCCGCAGTCATCGCGAAAACCGAAGCCCGTCGGCCAGCGCTTTTCCGAGCCCACCACGGCCCAGGGCGGCGGTCTCTGGTTCGTCCTGCGCGGGGTTCGATCCGTCGTCCGGGCCGACTGTCCGCCGGTCGCGGTGACCTCGTGCTGACTGACAGTTCGAGCCTCGCTGCTCTACGGATTGAACTGACTACTGTAGGCTCGCACGATCTCGGGGGAGGGCACTGATGGGCAAGCTTTGCGTCGAACCGCAACTGCTGGCCGAAGCGGCGCTGGTTCCGGATGACGTCGGCGGCTACGTGCTGGAGCCTGCCGCACCGCCGGTGGCGACAGGCGCGCCTGCCCGCCCGTACCTGGCCTGAGAGGGGCGGTCATGGCGGGAACCTGGGAGCGTTACGTCCGCGAGGTGACGCTGTCGGCGGACCCGGAGGCGGTCGGTTCCCTTGGCGTGGGGTGGAGCAACATCTCCACCTCACTGGGCTATCTGCGGGACGCGCTGGTGGGGCGTTCGTTCGTTGGCCCGGTCGCGCCAGGCACCGAGCGCCCGCACACCGATGGTCTCCCCGGCATGCTCGCTGCATGGAGGGGCAGCGGGGGCGACGCTTACCGGGAGCACCTGAGCGATATCGGCAAGGGCATCGAGGATTTGATCATCAGCGCGAGCAACGTCAGCGGGGCCCTGTCGCGGCTCGAGGGCGACGTCAGTAAGGCGGTCGCCAGCATCCCGATCCCGCTCGGGGATGACTTCGGCATCAATGAGTGGAGCCTGCCCAACGGTGGAGAGCTCGATGGTGCTCAGGACGGCGAGAGTGCCTCAGCCTTCCTCGCCGCGTTGCGTAAGGACTACCAAAGCGATCCGGCGTCGTACGCCGACGGGGCGTTCCGCGAGAAGGCTGACGACCTGGAGGCGACCATGCAGGTCGACGGCCAGGCCAACGACAACAAGCGGGGCGGCTTGTGGGACACCAAGTCCCACCTCAACAACTGGTACCGCGACAACCAGCAGGCGGCCGACAGCGCTGCCGCTCCGCTGAGCAAGGCGTTAGAGGTCGAGCGGCCGCGTCTCGTCGTGCCCGGCGCCGAGAGTGGCAAACCACACGACGGTTTCCGCCCTCGGACTCCTCCGTCCGGTTACTCCCCCAGTGAAGTGGATGGCGCCTCGGCTGCTGACGGCTCGGGTCTCGGTGGCGGCTCAGGTCCTGGCAGCACGGGCGTCATCGGTCACGCCTCCTACGGCGGTAACCACTCGTCCGTCGCGGCGCCGTCGGCCGCTGGCAGCTTCGGCAGCGACCGCGCTGGTGGCGGCGCGGACGTGCACCTCACCCCTTCACCGCGCGACGGTGGCCCGGGAGCCGACCTCGACCTCGACCTCGGCACCAGCCTGGCCGGCGCCGGTGGCCCGGCCACCGTGGGTGGCGGCTTCAGCGGTTCGGCGGGCCTGGGGCTCGGTAGCCAGGGCCCGACTGGCGTTGGAGGAGTGCTTGGGCTCGGCCCGCCGAGCGGGGCCGGCGGAGGCGGCTTCGGTGCCGCGGGTGGGGGCAGCCCTGTCGTCGGTGGCGGGATCAGCACGGGCGGCATCCCCGGCATGGTCGGCGGTGGCAACGGCAAAGTGCCGCCGATGACCAGCGCGGCCAGCGCGCTACGCAACGCGACCGGCGTCGGCCGCCACGGTGCCAACGCGGGCGACTCGCGGGGCAGGGCAGGCGGGATGATCGGCGGTGCTGGAGCCGCTGGACGCGGCGGTGGCGCAGAGCACGACGACTCTGGTCCCGGTTCGTCATGGTTGACTGAGGACGACGACCCGTGGCGCGTCGATGACACCGGTTCCCCGGGCATCCTGCAATGAGGACGGACTGATGAGTGTGATCATCGGCGTGCTCCGGCCTGTCGCGGCCGGCCTGCTGGCCGTGCTCCTGGCTGGTGCCGCCGCCCAACCTGCCGTCGCCGCACCCCAGCGGGCCGAGCAGTGGTACCTGGACGAGCTCCGCATCGATCAGGCACACAAACTTTCCACCGGGCGTGGGGTGATCGTCGCGGTGGTGGACAGCGGCGTCGACGCCACCCACCCCGACATCCGGGGCCAGGTCCTTCCTGGTGGTCGGAGCTATGGTGCTTCCGGCGACGGCCGCGCCGACGAGGAAGGCCACGGCACCCACATGGCCGGCATCATCGCGGCGACGAACGCCGCGGCCGACGGTGTGGACGGGATCGCCCCGGGCGCCAGGATCCTGCCCATCAAAATCAAGAAGGGTAAGGGTCCGGCTAGCGACCGGGCGCAGGCCCAGGGCATCCGGATGGCGGTCGACGGCGGTGCAACGGTGATCAACCTGGCTGTCGGGAGACCGGGTGCCGCCTCCCCAGAGGAGGAGCAAGCCATTGCGTACGCCCTCGAGCGGGATGTCGTCGTGGTCGCCTCTGCCGGCAACACCGCCATGGGAGAGAACGCCGTCATCTCACCGGCAAACGTTCCCGGCGTCATCGCCGTAACGGGTACGACCCGCGGCGGAGGCTTCTGGTCCGGCTCCGTACAAGGGCCGGAGTCGGTGGTGTCCGCCCCTGGCGATGGCATTCTCAACATCGGCCCGGAGCAAGGCTACGGGTGGGGTGACGGGACCTCCGACTCCGCCGCCATCGTCTCCGGCATCGCGGCACTGATCCGATCGAGGTATCCGGACCTGGACGCGGCGAACGTGACCAACAGGATCATCCGAACCGCGCGAGACGCCGGACCGGCGGGCCGGGATCCGCAGTACGGCTTCGGTCGGGTCGACCCGGTCGCCGCGTTGACGGCGGACGTGCCAACGGTCTCCGTGAACCCGTTGCTCGGTCCAGCAGCCCCGGCCAGCGGCACCGCCCAGGCAGCCGAGGATGACAACTTTGACGTGACCAAATACGGCGATCAGGGCGGCCCCACCGACCAGCAGGTCGTCGTAATCGCCGCCGGAATCGGCCTGGTGCTGGTGGTCCTGCTAGCGCTGACGTTCTTTCTGATCTGGAATCGTCGCCGTCGTGGCCGAGAGGCCGTTGTCCAGGCAGGTGCGCACGACGAACTGTTCGACGAGGTGTCCTCTGGTGGCTATCCGCAGCAGCCCCGCTGATTCGGTCGGAGCGGGCGAACGTCGTAGAGCTGATGCTCCCTGCCGCACTGGCGCATGGGTCTGCGGTGATCACTGAGGGCAGCGAGCCGGTGACGCCCGTTGATAAGGTCACCGCCATGATTGCGCTGCGACGGGAGGCTCCCCCGTCGGACACCCGCACGACCCCGCTGGCGGCGGTCCGCACGACTGCTGGAAAGGACCGATCCGATGACCTCCGGGTCACGAAAGCCCTCAAATCCTGACGCACCCGCTCCCGCTCCTGACGTGGATGTCTACTCGCCGGACCGGTCCGTTCGCATCGCCGCATCGAGGCAGGGTGATGTCGCGGTCGAGGTGGACGGCCTGCACCGCCACACGGATGACTCGCTGGCTAGGCAAGTGCGGGCGGCGGCCAGGATCGCGTTGGCCTCACTGCAACCGTCGGCACGCGACGGGGAGCCTCCCGTGTACGAGCGGCGATCTGGTCGGTGAGGGGTCTGATGAGCAGGAAGAAGCTGGCCGTCGTGGCCGGCGTCGTCGTCCTGGCCCTCGGGTTGCTCGGCGGTTGGCGGTGGTGGCCGTTCGGCGACGACGAGGTCGTTCCCTCGTGCGGTGAGTTGGCTGCAGCCCTACCGGACGTCGTTGCGGGGTCGTGGACCCTGACGCGTACGGAGCCGAAGCGCGAGGCTGACAGGTCGAGGGTCCGCTGCGATCTCGACTTCACCTCTGCTGATCAGTCGTATCAGGGCAGGGTCGTGCTGAGCGTCATCGAGAGCAATGACGAAGCCTTCCTCCGCAGCACGGCCACGACCGGCCCGTGCGAGGGCGAGCAGGTCCCGAACCCGAGCGCGGCACGATACGAGGTGGCGCGTTCCTGCTCGGCAAAGATCAATGACAAGGTTTACGCAGGTGTCTTCCTGGCCTCCGACAAGCGTTACGCCCACATCCTCGCGGACTTCAGCAACGCCGGTTCTACGGTCGAGCAGCTCGTCACGTACGCGAACACCAGCGCCCAGCGCATCACCGATCGGGCGATGACGTTGCAGGCCACGGATTAGGAGGACGCCGTGGGCAAGTTGGAGCGCTACTTCGAGGACGTGGCTCGGATCAAAGCCGAAGGAGTCTCCGCCAACGGTTGGGTGACGGTCGTCCGAGACCGCGACGGTGACCTGAAGGTCGACATTCGGCCGGGGATGTTGCGCCGGTGCAATCCGGACCAGGTGGCGTCCGAAATTCGGACGGCCCTGCTCGCGGCGGTGGCGGATCATCGGCGGCGGTACCGCCAGTTGCGCATCGACTACTTCGGCTCGCCCGTTGGTGTCGAGCTGTTCACTCCGAGCGAGCCAACGCAGGGGGAGGGGCACACAGCATGACCACGGATACGTCAGCCCTGCGGGTCGAGTCGCGGGCCCTGGTGGCCTTCGGAGTGGAGCGTTACGAGGACGCGGTGACCTACAGCGCCGTTCGCCGCTACGTCGGCGACGTCGGTGCGATCCCGGTCGCCGCCTGGGGCACGCTCGAGGGGATTTCCGACAAGCTCAACCGGGACTGGGCGACGGCCCTGGGTAGCAGATTGTCCGAGGCGGCCATTGCCCGTAACGAGATGGAACGTATCGCAGACGGGCTAATGCAGATCGCCGCCGACTACGAGGGCACCGAGCTAGACGTCGCCACCAACCTCGACGTGTTCAACCGGGATCTGGGACCGTATCTGCCGCTCGGCGACGGCTACGGCAGCAGCGTACGAGTCCGTCCAGGTGGCGCAGGCATCCTGTCTCAACCGCACGACCGCAGACTCCCGGACGACCAGCCGGTGTTGGTGATCCCGGACGGCAACGACCGGCTGGGCGCCACCCGCAACGAGCGGCTGCCGCGGACCCGTGTCGTCGAGGAGCCGATCACCATCGGCAGCAGCGACGGCAACAATCTCGGCTTCAGCGGCGGCCGGACCACCTACTACGAGAACGGTGAGGGCGACCAGCTCGACACGTTTATCCACGAGCACCGGGACACGCTTCTCCAGCTGGAGGCGATCCTGATCGAGCTCGGCACCGGCGACCGCCTTCCACTGACGGACCTGATGGTCCACGCCTGGCGCTCCGCGCCCAAGGTGATCTGGAACCGGGCCGACCTCTTGCATTCGGTCGCCGGCACCTACGCCGAGCTGCGTGCCGAAATGGACGGCGAGCTGAAGAACCTCAAGCTTTACTGGGAGGGCAGCGCCTCGCAGGCGTTCAGCCAGTACGCCGAACGCGCCTCGGCCTACCTGCTTCAGCTCGAGACCCAGACGCGCTGGCTGGCCGAGGAGGGTAAGAAGGCCGCCAGCATGCTGGAAGGCCTCCGCAACGCGTACGCCAGCCTCGGCTACCAGCACATCGGCAAGCTCATTGAGGCCCTCAAGGGCTACATCGAAGCCGTCAACGGCCTCTTCTCGTCGTGCTCGAACCCGGAAGCCGCGCTACAGAAGGTGGTACAGGAATTCGTCACCTTCCTGTTGGAGGCCGAGCGCCTGCACGTCGACGCCATGGCAGACCTGATCAAGATCGACGAGCAGGAGCGTAAGGAACGTCCCGACCTCGGCACCCGCAACCACACCACGACGCCCTTCCCGCAGGCCGAGGTGGGCGCCGATGGATGGTTGGACGGCGGCAAGTGGGCTCCCCGCCCGGACCGCCCTGCGGCATGACCGCACGCCTCCGCAACTCGTTACAGGGGAAAATCGAGGTGCTCGCCCACACTCGCTAACTACGCCGACGCGGCTCATCGGCATGCGCGTCGGCAGCGAACGCCAGCGACGATGGGGTCAGCCCGACGCCCGTAGGACATCTCGACACCGTGAACGTCTGCGATTGCAGCAGCAACTGCGAAACCGATCGTGCCTGTTCAGCGCCTGGCAAGAGCGCCGCGGATTCAGGCGACTGGATCGCCGGCAACAGCGGTATTCGTGTCTTCGGGTCTCTCGATCAGCCACTTGGACATCTGCCACTCGTACGGCGCGGAGGACTCGTCGAACTTCACACCGAGATCCCGGCGGGCAGCGGTGTAAAAGCGACCTCGCGCCTGACCGGTAGCCCGAACTGCCTCGTTCCACGTCAGGTCACTGGGCTGGCCCACAGCCAGCCGCATGAGGCGGAAGGTCACCTGGTGCCACTCCCGGGCAGCTGCGACTACCGCGTCGTCACCCAGCATCAACACTGCCTCCCATCGAGTCGTCCGGTTCTCCTCCGCCATGAGTAGATCTGCTTCGTTGATTTCCCCACCGAACCATAGGTCGTCCTCGTAGACGCCCCGTTTCGCGGCGAGGCGTACCGCGATCGAGATGACCTTCTTGACGGCATGCGCATAGTCCGAGTAGGCGGTGATCCGTCGCTCATCCCAGCGGGCCGCCTGCTGCCGGCGCCAACGACCTCGCTCCTGCGCCGTGGTCGCGACGTACGTGGCGAGGGCGCCGATGAGAAGACCTACGAGAGCGGGCAATTGCAGCAAGAACAAGCGCATGCCGAATCCAATCTCGGGACCACACCGAGCGTGCTCAGTGTTGCGAGACCGCACAACCCCAAAGAAGACAGAAGCGGTCACGGCTTGGTGCTGGTCACTGCCAGGTGACTGTGATGGGGTGATGCGGCCGGGCGAGGACGAAGCGTCCGACCGAGGCGTCCGCTTCGACGGGAGCATCGGGAATCTCGAAGCGGACTGTGCGGGAGCGGTAGGTGGCGTTCCAGGTGCGGATCTCCTCGCTGACCTGGTACGCGAGGTCCCGTCCGTTGGGTCCGTGGCCGATGACGCCCACCTCATAGAGTCTGCTGCCACCCGGCCTGGCCGGCGTCGGCCTGGTAGTGAGGTAGGCGAAGTCGGCGTCGCGAGTGGTCGCCATCGCGCCCCACGAGAACATCGGGATGACGGCGCCGCGTTGGACGGCCGTGTGCTCCACGTTCATCGGCATGATGGCGTTGTCGAGGCGGCAGGCCAGCCAAAGGTCCATCCACTCGTGCGGCACCATCGGCGGAAAGAAGACGTCGGTCCAGATCTTGCGGCGCTCGGTCTCGAGTATGCCGGCGAGCGCTGCAGCGTCAACTTCCTGATCTTTGTGCACCTGCAGGATCACGTCCTGCTCCGGAGTGAGGGAGACGAGTCGGCGGGCGTCGTCACCGATGCCGCGCAGCGGCATGAACACGGCCAACTCACTGCCCTGGTCGCGCCACCCGCCGTCGTACCTCTCGAAGGTGATGGACCGGCAGGCGGCCCCGCGCAGGCGCAGCGGCGCGACGAGTCGTCCGTCGGGGGCGAGCTGCTCCAGCCACGCCGTCGGCGTCTCGTAGGCGCCGACGGTGGCGATGATCCGGTCGTAGGGGGCGCCCTCGGGGTGGCCGAGCGCTCCGTCGCCGTGCATAACGTCGACGTTGGTGAGGTCGGCGGCGGCGAGGTGTTCGCCGGCCCCGACGACGAGGTCCTCCTCAACGTCGATGGTGACGACGCGTCCGGTGTCGCCAACGATGGCTGCCAGGAGAGCGGCGTTGTAGCCGGTACCGGCGCCGACCTCCATGACTCGGTGGCCCGGTCGGGCGTCGAGTTGTTCGAGCATCATGGCCACGATCCGGGGTTGCGACGCGGCGCTGATCAAGGTGCCGTAGCCGTCGATTTTGGTGGGGACGGGACTGTCGGTATGCGCCTGCTCCAGCGGTACTCCGGGAAGGAACAGGTGGCGCGGAATCCGACGCATCGCAGCCTCGACGGCGGGCGTGCGGATGATGCTCTCGGCGCGTAGTCGCTCGGTGAGCGCGATGCGCAGGTCGACGGCTTCACGAAGCGAAGTCACCTCGTCGGTGCTGGTGGTCTTGGACTTGGCTTTCGGCAGGATGTTTCTCGCCATTGGTCCGTCTGCCATATCTTCTTCCGATCTGAGCTTCAGGGGCCGCCTTGACCCGAGGTGTTGCCGCGGTAGCGCTCCTGGGGGCAGCAGCCCCACCATCCCTTGTGCGCGGAGGCTGGAGTGCTGGTGGCTGTTGGGCGGGTGACTCAGGGGTTCGCGATGGTCCCGGTGCTGGCGGTGTGGCCGCGTTCGAGGATGAGGACGTACGAGAACAGGCCCGACCGGCGCCCTGTCACTCGCTCCTGAGCGGCGAGGATCTCGCCGCTGTTCGGGTCGATCACGAGTTGCGACGTGGAGCTGTCGGCGGTTACGGAGAAGCCCAGGCCGGGACGTCCGGCGAGATCAGTGGTCTTTCCGAGGTATTTGATCTGGGGGACTGTGGCGAGGACTCTGAGGCTTGCCGCCCGTTGCTCTCGGTTGAGGTATTGGCTTGTGGCGAGCCCGACGACACCGCCGGTGAGTATCCGCGGGTAGGCAGGCTCGGCGGCCAGTTCGCGGGGTGCCAGCGCACCGGCCAGCGTTTCCGTGTCGGTCGGAAGCGGTCCGGGTAGGTGCGGATGCAAGGTGTTCACCCGGTACCGCGTCAAGGTTTCGGGCGCCTCCGCAAAGAGTTGCCGCTCGTCGCGTTTCGGCTGATGGTCAACGTCGGATAAATCGGGAAGCCGCCGGGTGATCTCTTTGCCGGAGCCGTCGGCGTCGCGGCGCCACCGCCGCACGTCCGTACGAACGATCATGTTGGTCGCGCGGGCCCATGTCTGGGTGTGCAGATAGGTGTACGGCAGATCGGCGGTGCCGTCGGTTGGTGTGGTGGAGATGCTTTGGGCCAGGGCCATCAATCGCTGGTGTGGGGTCAGGTTTGGGCCGGTCGAGGTCGCACTCGACGTGGTATCTGGCTGACTCTTGGGAGTCAACGATGTGGCTGGGCCCGGTGTCTGCCCCGCTGGCGTGTCCGACCGGCAGCTGGTGAGAAGGACGCTTCCGAGAAGACTGACGACCATGCAGCGGGTGATGGCGGTAGAGCTGACCATAGGTCTCTGATTCCTCGCTGGTGTCTGAGTAGGTCGGAACCCGGTGCAGGAGCCGTCGCCGAGGCGGGCTTGGCTCGGGCGTTAACTGCTGATCAACCGAGCTGACTTGACGTCGTCGGGCGGACGGCGCCCGTGCGGGCGATGCGGCGCAGTGGCCAGAGTCGGGGCCCACTCGGCAGGTGCAGCGGCAGGCCCGCGAGGTAGCCGTTGGCCTGCAGGAAGTCCCGGGCGGCCTGGTTGGTCACCACTGTGTCCACCGGGTAACCGAGTTGGTCAACGATCTGGTGGTGACGAGCGAGCAGCTCTGCGCCGATGCCCTGCCCACGGCGGCTTCGTGCCACGTACAGCCAAGCCAGCCACTGATGCGGCGCATCGGATCGGTAGCTGCCCACCAGCGAGCTGAGCTGCTGGAATCGGGGTAGCGCGCGCCTTGTGAAGGTGCCCAGATGGTGGTCGGACAACACCGGAGCGTTGTCGGCCGGATGTCGCCGCCACACCGCGACGCCGCTCATGTCCGGCAGCAGGTCGACGTCGCCCCACTCAACGGCGTGGTCAATTTCTGTTGCCAATAGCCCCTGGAAGACGGCTTGCCGCTCTGTTGGGTCGGGAACAAGCCACTCAGCCACCGGGTCTTCGGCGAGGCTGTGAGTAAGGAGAGCGGTGATTGCAGCTACATCATTGGGCTGCCCGGGTCGTACGAGCAGGGTCGTCACCGCGGGGGTCACAGGGCACTCCGGCGTGGCAGCGGTCCGCTTGCGGGGAAGCCCGCAGGCCGGGTGGCAGCGGGTTGCCCGCGCCACATCCGCCAGATCGTCGGCCCGGCGGTGGGAAGGATCAACGGCGGACCCGCCCGGTACCCGAGTCTGACGTATAGCTCGCGGTTGCGGACGTTGCTGGCCTCCAGGTACGCGGGCATGCCGAGCGCGTCGAGCTGGCGGTGGTGGTGGCTCAGCAAAGTTGCACCGACTCCGCGATTCTGCTGCTCCGGGTTGACGGCGGCGTAGGCGAGGTAGTGGTGTGGCTCGCTTGGGTGGAACGCCTCGAACACCGCGTCGAGGAGGGCAAACTTCGGCGCGTACACGCCGGTGGCCGCTTCCAGCGCTGCCGGGTGCTCCAGCAAGCTGGGCGGGGGTTCGGGGCGCGGGTACCAGATTGCGACGGCGGACAGATCTGCGGTGGTGTCGACGTGACCGTTGTCGAGGGCGTGGTTCAGGACCAGCTCGAAGTACCGGCGGTAGACGGCGCGGCGGTCAGTGTGGTCAGGGACCAACCAGTCGGCTACGGGTCCGTCGAAGAATGCCTCGGCGAGGACGGAAATCAAGTCCTCCGCGTCGTCGCGGCCTGCCTGGCGCACCTTCACGCTGGTGCTGATGTCGGTCATGATCACTCCTAGCTCAAGTCAGCGGGCTGGCGGACGGCGGCAGGGCCGCGGAGGGACGCGATGGCGCTCTCCGCACCGAGGCCGATGGCGTCGTAGACGTCCGGCTTGGCGGCCCGAAGGATGAGTGCCCAGGTCGCGCCGAGAACGGCGACCACGGCGTACGTGGCAGGGATGAGCCAGCGCAGCGGCGAGTGCGGGTGAACGCCGAGGAGGGTGTCGAACTCCTGCACAGTGACGGCGAGGATCGCCGCCAGCGCGACCGTGGCGATCAGCGGCGCGACGACGGCCCGCCAGGGCCCCTCGGTGTGTCTGATCCGGGCGAAGAAGCCGACCACTGCGGCAGAGGTCGCGGTCATCAGGGCCAGGACGCCGAGGCCACCGGTCACCGTGACCCAGAAGAAGAGGTGCACGATCGGGTCGGCGTTTGCCACCGCGTAGCCAACGAGTACGACCACCGCGACGACGCTCTGGATGATCGAGCCAACCTTCGGTGCGCCGGTGCGGTGGCTGGTCTTACCTAGCGCGGCGGGGAGCACCCGCTCACGCCCGAGGGCGAACAGGTACCGGGCCACGGTGTGGTGAAACGACAGCAGCGCGGCGAACAGACTGGTGATGAAGAGGACGCGGCCGATCGTGATGACGCTCGTGCCAAGGTGCGGCGCGACGAGGTTGAAGATCAGATCGGTCCCGTCCGCGCGGGCGGCTTCCACGATCCGGTTGGGACCGGTGGCTACGGACATGGCCCACGCCGACAGGCCGTAGAGCAGACCGGTGATCACCACGGCGATGTACGTGGCGCGCGGTACGGTCCGGCGCGGGTCCTTGGTCTCCTCGCTGAAGACGACGGTGCCCTCGAAGCCGACGAATCCTGTGATCGCGGTGACCAGTGCGGCGCCGATTCCGGCGGCGAAGATGTGCGACGGGGAGAGGGTGTCGAAGGTGACCGTCCCGGTTGCGGGGTGGCCGATCATTACCGTGTCGAAGACGAGTGCGACGGCGCACTCGGCGACGAGCATGGCTGCCAGGACCTTGCCGTTCAGGTCGATGCGCAGTAGACCAAGAACGGCTACGACGGCCCAGGCGATCAGAGCGCACAGCCACCAAGTGGTGCGCCAGCCGTACTGGCTCTGCAGGAACTGGGCGAGGACCGCGCCGAACCCGCCGTACAGGCCGATTTGCATGGCGTTGTAAGCCAGTAGCGCGACCATGGCTGCGGCCACGCCGGCCGGGCGGCCGAGTCCCCGGGTGACGTAGGTGTAGAAGGCGCCGGCGTTGACGATCCGCCGGGACATGGCGACGTAGCCGATCGCGAACACGGCGAGCACGGTGGCGACGACCAGGTACGACACGGGGATGCCGATCACGCCGGTAACGGCATACCCGGTGGATGCTCCGCCGGCGATGACGGTGAGTGGCGCGGCCGCGGCGATCACGAAGAAGACGACGGAGGGGATTCCGAGTCGGCCGCGTGCCAGGACTGCTGTAACCGGGTCGGGTTTGGGATGGGGCATGGTTTCTCTTTCGCCTGGGGTGTCTGGTGCGCCGGACGTCAGGTGGTGCGGTGGCTGAGGACGCCTGCGCCGATGACGCTGCTGAGGTCGGCGAGGAGGTCGCGTAGCGGTAGCCACGATTGGTTGACGAGCTGGCGCAGGTGTGTCTGCGCGCTGTAGGGCGCGCCGTCGAGTAGAGCTGTGTCCAGCTGGGTGTGCAGCGCCAGTCCGGCCAGCGCAACATCGAAGTGGTCGAGCTGCCGGTAGTTGCGTACCTGCTGCGACAGTCGTGCCCAGGACCAGGCGGCAGTGTTGATGTCTGTCGGCAGGTAAACGGTGCGCTGCCGCCAGAGCCGGCTGACCTGGTGCTGTTGGAGAAGCCCGACCTGCCACATGCGTGTGGCTACCTGCTCGTAGGCGGCGGTGGACAGAAACGTCAGCCAGGTCCGGGTGTCGGTGTGCTGCGGCTGAGCGATCAACCGGTCGAGAACGACGTGTTGCAGCCAATCGTTTGGCGGGATCGTCCGAAGGACATGAACCTTCCCGTGCTCGAACGTGATCCGGCGCATGTAGTACAGCTCGGCCAGCAGCGCGGCGGCGAGGCCTGAGGCGAGTGCGGTGTCGAAGAGCCGGGGCCGGCCGGTCTGATCGTCGTGCGCCATGTAGAAGAATTCATTGGCGATGCGAGGGGTGACTGCGGCAGCGATACCGACGGCTCGCACCGGCCGACGTGGCGGTGCCGGGTCGTTGTAGATGGGTATGGCCTCTTCATGCGCTGCGCCAGGTGGTCTGTTCACCGCGGCTCGCCTTTCGGAGGTGAGTTGTCGGCGGCGAGGAGGAGCCCGAGCCGGCGGAGGAGGTCTCGGCCCCCGGCGTGGTGGGTGAGCTCCTCCACTGCCCAGGCGTGCTGCTCGCAATCGTTGTCCCTGCAGTGGAAGCAGGTGCGGTCATCTACGTGCTGGAGCACCGTCAGGCGGGCCGCCTCGAAACGGTCGACGGGACGGTCGCTCTCGTCGGTGCTCGTCACGGCGTCTGCGTGATCTGGTGTAGCGCGGCGACGCTGACACGCAACTCCATACAGGGCGGGTGTAGATCAACCTTGAGGTAGTCGCATTGGGGTCGGTGGCCGCGTACCCAGATCCACTCTTCACTGAGGTGGGCGAGGTCGGTTCGGAGCCAGGCGACGACGACATCGACGTGCGTGCCAGGGGTCAGGTCCCGCCCGAAAGACCAATCGTCGGGGCCGATCCTCAGCAGCGTCCCGGGCTCCACGCTGGGCAGATTGCCGGGGTCGCTCATGGTGCTGGCGTCTCGTCGCCCTGAGGGTTGGGACGGATCTGCCAATCGGCAGGCACCCGATCAAGACCGGCCCAGAAGGCACGGTTCTCTGCAGCGAGCTCTTGAGGGGAGGCCTGGTTCGGGCCGGCAGTGCCGGTCCGGTTCCATCCGCCGTGGTGACCGAACAGCGTCGCCGCGCCTTCGCAGTCGATGCCGAACGGCCGGTACTGCCGACCGTCCTGTGCTGGGACGAACCACTTGATTCGCTTCGCCACCCTCATCTCCCCTCACTGGCTGGGCGCGCGGCCGGGATCCTCCGGCGCTGGCCGCACATCCGTCCGGCGGGTGCAGGGACCGACTCGCGCGGGGGACGCGACGGGCCCCTGCACCCTGTTCGCTGGGTAGTGCCGAAACAGGCACCTGCCCAGCTGGATCTCGGGCGATTGAGCGACCGCTCGGTGGGCCTGGCCCACCCTGCAAACAACTGAATGCGACTCAACGATCACTGAATGCTGTGCGACTGGGAATGCCGACCTTTGGTCTGACCTCGTATACCGACCTCCGGTCCGACCATCCTCTGAGCTGCGCATTCATGGCTGCGCAGGAACCGTCTACAAGATCGTTTCGCTGTTTGTCGGGGTTACATTGAGGTCACCGAGCCGGCCGCATGGTCGACCGGCTTGGGACGAAGCCGTGGAGGCCGCCGGTGACCAGACCCAGTCCGTACGTCCGGCGACGATGGCTTGGACGCGAGATCAGGCGCCTGCGCAACGAGCACGGGCTGGCCGCGGAACCACTCGCACGCGCGGTCGGATTTCCGCGGCAACAGCTCAGTGCTCTAGAGAATGGGCGCCTCGGCCCCGACGTCGATCTGGTCAGCGTGATCTGTGACTACCTGGCAGTCGGCGCCAACCGGCGCACGGCCATCATGGACGCGGCGACCGACGGCTGGGCGCGGGGATGGTGGACGGCGCACGCGGAACAGATGGGTGCCCGGCAGGCCACCTACGCCGACCTGGAGAGCGGCACCACAGCCATCACCGAGTACGCCCTGGCGTTGGTTCCCGGTCTGCTCCAGACGAAGGCGTTCGCCGATGCTCGGCTGCGGAGTGACCCTGGCCGTCACCCCGAGACCTTCGACCCCGTCGCAGCCGTGGCTGCCCGTGCGCACCGGCACCGACTGCTACTCGCCGCCGATGGGCCGCGCTACGACGTCGTGCTCGACGAGATCGCGATCCGACGCTGCGCCGCCGACCCACACATCGTCGCCGACCAGCTCCGGCACATCGTCGCCGTCTGCGCTGCACACCCAACCGTGACCGTCCGCGTGCTACCGATCGACGCCTCCATCAAGGGCCACAGCGCGCCCAGGTCCGCGTACTCGATCTACCGCTACCGCGACACGCCGGACTGCCTGGCTGTCGCCGCCGACACGCTCACGAGTGATCTGATTTACACCGAGCCGGATGAGGTCCAGCCCTATCTGAGCCTGCACAGTCGGCTGAAGGCCGCCGCGCTTGCACCTGACATCAGCATTCATCTGCTCCGCGTCACGGCGCAGGATTTGTCACCCATCAAAGGAGTTCCGGCATGACCTCGCGATACACGAGCTGGCGCAAGTCCACCCGCAGCGACGATGGCAACTGCGTCGAGGTCGCCAACGCCGTCGACGGCACTGTCGGCGTGCGCGACTCGAAGGACGCCACCGGTCCGACACTGGAATTCCGCCCCGCCACTTGGAGCGCTTTCACCAGTGGCCTCCGGGCCGGCAAGTTCAGCCTTTGATACCGCCGAGCGTGCACTGCAGCCCCATACGGTGCGGCTCGACCTTCGACGTGAGGGCTTGATCCCAACGGAACCGTGGCCCTCTGGGCCCGATGTTGGCATCCTGTACATCGAATCCACATGGCTTCGAGTAGCCGACCAGCAGCAGCGAAGCGCCCGCTACGGGCGGACGTGAAAGGGGGAGCCGGTGTCACGTCATCCCGATACCGTTGTCGACCTCGGTCGGCAGCCCAGAGGTGACGGCGACGAAGGTCTCGGCCTTCACCTGCGTAAGCGCCGGGAGCGGTAGTGCCGCGCCACCCGGATACGGTGATCAGCCCGAATACCCTGCTCAGCGGCGCCCGCCGCCGTCTTGCCTCACCTCGGCGGCCAGGTCAATCACTGTCGCGCAGCGAGCTGGCCGACGCCGTCAACGCCGCTCTCGATCGGCTCTACCCCGGCCGGGTCCTCACCGCGCACTACGTCGACTCTCGCTGGATCGGCAAACTCGAACGTGGCGAGCACCGTTGGCCCAGCGAAGAGCGTCGCGCTGCCCTCCGCCACGTTCTCGGTGCCACCACCGATGGCCAACTAGACCTCTACAGCCCGCGGCGTACCGACGTCACCACTACCGCCAACCGACGCACTGAGCAGCCGGTGCCGGGAAGCTGGGATGAGACGATCTATCAGCTGCGCACCCAGTGGCACCTGCTGGTCCAGAACGACAAGCTGTTCGGACCGCAGTACGCCCTGATCGGGGTCACGGCTCAGCTCAATCTGCTCGACCGGCTGCTCAACGACGTGCCATCGTCGTTTCGTCCCAGCCTCGTACGCCTGGCGGCCCAGTACGCCGAATCGGCCGCGTGGCTGAACCACTCACTCAACGACGCCCCATCGGCCCAGCATTGGACACGGAAGGCGCTCAACTGGGCAGATCAGATCGCTGATCCAACCATGACAGCGTGGGCGACGTACCGCAGCAGTCAGCACTGGCTTATCGCCGGCGAGCCGCGGCGTGCTATCGAAGAGGCCGAAGCTGCAATGCTGCAGGACAAGAAGGTACCCAGTCCGGTGCGCGCAGCACTCCGCGTGCAGCATGCCCACGCGCTCGCCACAGTCGGCGAGCATCGCAAGGCCATGCAGCTCCTGGACAAAGCGCATGAGTGGGCCGCAGACCGCAGTCCAGGCAAGCCCGAAGGCGAGCACGCCTCCTACTGCACAAGCGGCTACATCGAGGTTCATCGAGGCACGTGCCTGAGAATTGGACGTCGGCCGGAGGAGGCCATCACGGTGCTCGACGCTGCGCTGCCGTCGATTCCATCGATCCACCGCCAGGATTTCACTGCAGCCCTGCTGACCAAGGCCGCAGCCCATGTCGCGGCTGAGCAGCCTGAGCAAGCCGCCGCCACGGCACATATCGCCCTACCGATCGCTCGGCGAGCCGGATCGCGCCGGATCCTGCACCAACTCGGCCAGATCGGCTCCGCTGTCGATAAGCACCGCCACTTGGCCGACGTCCGTGCGTTCCTCGACGACCTTGTGGAGACTGCCTGATGGCCTCCGACCTCGAGCTGTCCGCGATGCGGCACGCCATCACGCTCTCCGCTCTTGGGCTGGGCACCACGAGCCCGAACCCGCCCGTCGGGTGTGTGATCCTGGATCAGGCTGGGACGGTAGTGGGCGCGGGGTTCCACCGCCGCAAAGGAGAGCCGCACGCTGAAGCGCACGCTCTCAACGCAGCGGGAGGTGCAGCCCGAGGCGGCACGGCTGTCGTCACGCTTGAACCTTGCAACCACGTCGGAGTCACGCCGGCGTGTCGCCAGGAGCTGATCAACGCTGGCGTCTCCCGGGTGGTCATCGCCGTCATGGATCCGACGTCCCGCGGTGAAGGTGGCGCCTCGATGCTCGCCGCCGGAGGCGTCGAGGTCGAGACTGACGTGTTGCGCGACGAAGCCCTGACCGTCCTCGAGCCGTGGCTGACCGCGACCGTGCGCCGTAGGCCGTATCTGACGTGGGCGTTCGCAGCGGATGGTGGACATCAATCGTCGGAGGAAGAACGGCTCCTGCTCGACCTTCGCGCCAACGCGGATCTCGTCCTTGAGGGCAAGACCGTCGACGAGGGCATCCCGGGAGGTCATGCTAGCGCCCACTTCGCACTGCCCGGTGATGCCGACATCGACGTAGGCCTTTCGCAGTGGCTGTCAGCCGCCTATGAAGGCGGCGTACGCAGCGTGCTTGTAGTCGGTCACGAGCACGTTGCCGCTATACGACCGCACCTGCACGACGTCGATGAGATCGTCGTCTCTGTGCCGCGCAGTGACCCGTCTCGAGCGTTGGAAGTGGTCCACCCCGACCTCGTGCCGATCGGTTTCCGAGCGATCGAAGTCGCGGGTCATGCAGACTCGTTGACGTTCCGCATGCGACGCCTCTACGTGTAGCGCGGATAAGGTCCGCGTCCGAACACCTGCTTGTCACCGCGGCCCTCAGTAGGAGAACCATCGATCACGCATCGATCGCAAGGCCTACTGCCGGGAGGCGGCGGTTATGGCTCGCCGCACTGACCTGCCGAGAAGAGTGCCGCAATCTTGCGACATGCGGACGACTGATCGCGGCACCGTGGCCTCGCAATTTCGCCGGGATCTACCGTCAGCGGCGTAGTTGCCGATGGCCTTCCATCACCTCCCGCACCTGGGCATCTTCGCCGTTCGACCTGACAAGGCAGTGCCTCATCGCTCCTGACGTCATCACACTGTCTTGCTGGCCCAGTAGTTCCGGTCGGGCAGTAGAACCCATTGATCGGCGGGGCCGGTGATGCATTGAGCGTCGACAGGGCGCAGGCCCACGAACGCGCACGCGTATGCGGGGGCCTGCAGCCGGTAGAGGTAGCTGAGTAGGACCATCTGGCTGGTGTCTGTGCTCCACGCGGCGCCGCCGGGGTGCAGGTCCCAGCCGATCGTCTCCCCATCGCGGTGGATGCTGCCCTGGTTGCCGCTTTTCGGGTTCGCGTAGAGGCCGTAGGCGACGGTGCCGGCGGATAGCAGCCGACCGATCAGGGGTGTCTGTGGCTGGTATCCCCAGGGCTGGGTGATCACGCAGCCGCCGGGCACATCGGTGACGCCCACGAGTAGCAGATCGTTCATCTCCGAAAGCCAGCCCCAGTCGTCCTCGTCGCCTGGCTCGGGCTCCTCGTCGACGTCGATGTCGACGTCGTAGTGGGCGAGGAGTTCGTCCTCGGTCATCGGGGTGCCGTCGAGCCGGCGGATCGCCTCGGTCGCGTCGATGCCCGCGACGCAGAGAAGCCCGGTCCCGTCGTAGTAGTCGACCTGCAAACGTTCGCCCAGCTCACCGGCCAATGCGACGGCTTCGCGCTCGGCTGGGCTCAGTTCGACACCGGCAGGGGCGGCGCCGAACAGGTCGGGTTCGGGGCTTGCGAGGCTGAGCCGACCGGGTGACCAGCCGGCCATCATCGGCTGCCACGGGTCCGCACCAGCAGCCGCTAGCACGCGGGCGTTGTCGTGGCGCCGGGAGTGAACCGCCAGCCACAGCGGAGACCGGCCGTCGGACAGGCAATCGACATTGGATGCCGCCGCGGCCATCGCGGCCACGACTGCCGGCGGCCAGTGCTCCGCCGCGACGTGCAGTGCCGAGTCATGCCCGAGTGGCATGCAGGGATCGGCTCCCGCCGCCAGACGAGCCAGCACCTCATCCTCGCCGCCGCCCCACAACCGCACTCCGTCCCAGCCCGTCATGACCCTCCCTCCGGTCGCCTGTCAAGAAGCACGAGGTTAAACGGCGCATACGACACTGCCGCGAGCGATTGCCGACAGCTCCAGGGGAGCAGGGGCAATGGGGTTCTCGAGCTGCCACTTCTGCTTCCGACCGGACGCCACAGAACGTGACCAAGGACGGCAGCGCCCACCGTGCGATCGTGCCGAAAACGGTGCGTTGCACGAGGGGGCCAGACTTCGAAACACGTAAAATCGCGGCGTGACGGACTCGACGCACCATTGGCTCCCCGAGCGCCATCTCGGCGTCGCCGCGACGCTCTCGCACGCGGATGAGCTGATCGGACAGGTCGGCGATCTGCTCTTCGCCTACCAGACACAGGCCCAAGGCGTGCTCGGCTTGCGTGAGGTTCCGTTGGGAGCATTCAGTCGGACCGTTGTGGGCAGCGTGGCTCCGATCCCACGCAAGGTGCCCCTCCTCGTCGCCGACGCGTTGGTGGCACTGCGGGCCGCGCTTGAGCACACGCTGTTCGCCGAGGTCGAGTTCTTGGACGGTGCGTCGCTCGATGAAAAGGCGGCCCGCGTCGTGGAGATGCCCGCGTCGGACACATACGAGAAGTTCGAGGAGTGGACGAAGAAGCAGTTGCGTATCCGTCCGCCATCGCTTCGAGCTAGCAGCGAACTCGTGCGGCGGATCGATCGCCTGCAGCCCTTCCACCGTCAGAGCGATCCTCAGATGCACCCTCTGGCTCGACTGGTGCTCCACACGAACCACGCGAAGCATAGGACGCCCGCGATCACCGCGGTCCGCTTGGCTACCATGTACCAGGATGACCAGATGCCCCGCTCGGTACGCGACCTGCCACCGCGGCCCGAAGAGCCGCTGCGCGTGGGCGACGTCATCGCGGAGACCCCGATCGGCACCATCATCCCCGTCACGCTGTTTCCGACGGTCGGGATCAATCGACCGGGCACGGACCGGTGGCCGGTGCTGATGCAGGAGCTCGATGAGATCTCCCGTTGGGTCCGCACCCAGGCGGTGCCGCGCCTCGTCACGGGCACTGAGCCGCCCGAGCTGGCGCTGCCCACGCGCTATGAGATCGCCGTTGGTCATCAGGACGAACGCCGCGCGATGTCGATGGGTTCGACGACGTCGGCAGCAGATCGCCATAGTCGGCGCTTGAGCGCGGCAGTCGTCCGGACCGACCTGGTCGATCTGATCGGCCGGGTGGACGGCTCCCCGAGCGACCAGCAGATCGCAGGGTGGCTAGCCCAGCTGACCGATGAGGAGGTGCTCGATCGGATGTCGAGGCTGAAGGTGACCCATACCTACGACCCCGGCGTCATGCTGCATAACTTCGAAGTGCTGGAAGGGCTGCGTGACGAGGCTCTGGGATACGTCCGGTGCTGACGCCCGGTCTTGCCGACTAGACGTAAGTAAACACCCAGGCCATCAGCGGCTTGCGGCGCGACGGCGTCGCAACTCGCAGACACCTTTCACCTTTCTGCCGCAGACCGGGCATAACAGAACATGGACAAGGATGGCAGCATTCAGCGCGCGTCGTGCCGAGATCAGAGCGGCTGTCCCTGGCGCTCTGGATCGACCGTGTTATGGGCAGCGACGTTGTGCCGATCTTCGGGCCTGTTCACCAGCCACTTGGACATCTGCCACTCGTAAGGCTCGGATGACTCCCCAAGTTTCACGCCGAGGTCTTTGCGCACCGCCGTGTAGAACCGACCTCGTGCTTGACCGGCAGCCTTTACAGCCTGGTGCCACGTCAAGTCACTGGACTGTCCGACGGCCAACCGCATGAGGCGGAAGGTCACCTGATGCCACTCCCGCGCAGCCGCGACTACTGCCTCGTCACCCAGCATTAGCACCGCTTCCCACTTGGTCGTTCGCTCGTCCTCCGCATCGATAGGTTCAGCTTCGCTCGTCTCCCCACCAAACCAGAAGTCGTCCTTATAGACGCCACGCTTGGCGGCGAGGCGTACCGCAATCGAGATAACCTTCTTGACGGCATGCGCGTAGTCCGAATAGGCGGCCAGCCGCCGCTCGTCCCAACGGATCGACTGATGCCTGCGCCAGCGGCTCCCCTCCTGTGCCGCAGTGGTCATGTACGTCGCGACGGCGCCGACGAGCACCCCGACGAGTGCAGGTAGCTGAAGCATTAGAAGCCGCATGGCATATCCATCCTCGGAGGCGCGCTGAAGGGCTTCAGCGTGCCGTTCCAGCGCAAGCCCGCGTTCGACCCCGCACTGAAGCGGCCCATCGCTGAGACCGCAACTCCTGCCGGCTTGGACATTCGGGCAGTCGCGTGCTTCGGCCTGACACGGCCAGCCCAGCCGAGCGAGACGCTCGATCGGCAGAGAGCGATGGGCTGTCGTCGGTCTTGGGGCCAGGCAAAGCCCTTCGGGTAGAGCCAACGTGTGGCGCCGGGTGTCAGGGCCGCCCATTGCCTCGCGTCTTAGATCCACCTCTGACTTCCTGTGGCTGTCTCCCGCATGCAGGCGAATACAACGTGTTGCCAAGGATCAGTAGTCGGGCGATGCCGCAACATCGCCCCACCGTCACGGTGCATGTCAACTGCCCCGACGCGTACGCGCTTGCGCTCAGCCCAGCACGGTGACGAGCGGTAGGTGAACTCTCGCGGAGGTTTACACAGCTCGGCGTTACGTCGGACCGAAGGTCGGTACACAAGGTCGGACCACAAGTCGGCATTCCCAGCCGCAGCGCGCTGGGAGAGTCTGAGCGCACGCAGTGATGACGTCGGATTCGTGAGCTCTGCGCGTTACACGGAGGCTTACCTACCTCCCGACCGTCGGCCATGAGCGAGACGGGCTCGGTGCTCTAGCCCCGGTTGTTCGTTCCAAGCACAGGAGCCGCCGCAAGCCGTAGCGGCTCGAACACGTCGAAGGGGACGTTCATGAGCGTCGAGACGATAAACAGCGAGAGCTTGCGCCAAGCGATGGTCGATCAGCTGGCGACTGATCATGCCGACAAGGGCTTGACGCTGCGGCCTGAGGTGGAGGCGGCGATGCGGACGGTACCTCGCGAGCTGTTCACGCCAGGACTTCCTGTTCGGGAGGCGTACGAGAACAGGGCGGTCATCACGAAGCGGCGCGGTGAGGAGAACATCAGCTCCGTCTCGGCGCCGTTCCTCATTGCGGAGATGCTCGGCCAGGCGGCTGATGCGCTGGGCGGTCTGAGGGGCCGTCACGTGCTGGAGATCGGTAGCGGCGGCTACAACGCCTCGCTGCTGCGGGAACTTGTCGGCGCGGCCGGCTCCGTGACCACCGTGGACATCGACCCGGACGTGACGGACCGGGCCGTCGCGTGCCTCACGACGGCGGGCTACGACGATGTCAAGGTCGTGTGCGCCGATGCCGAGCATCCGGTCGAGCCCGGCCGCCGCTATGACCTGGTCATCGTCACCGCTGGCGCGTGGGACATCCCGCCAGCGTGGCGCGAGCAGCTCACCGACATCGGTGTCCTGGTGGTGCCGCTGCGCACGTTCGGGATGACGCGGTCGTGGGCGCTACGCCGTGCCGGTGTCGGCCTGGTCAGCGTGAGCGAGCGGCAGTGCGGGTTCGTGCCGGTACAGGGCGACGGAGCGTACGACGTGCAGTACGTCGACATGGCCGACGGGGTACACCTGCGCCTCGATGAGGGCCAGCAGATCCCCTCTCAGGGACTCGACAGCCTTCTCGAGACGCCCCGGCAGGAGGCATGGGCCGGAGTAAGCCTGCCACCACCCACCGTGCTGGCTGACCTGGACCTGTGGCTTGCGACTCGCATCGCCGCCGCAGGACAGGAGTTCGTGGTGCTGACCGCGCAGGATGCGGCCATCTCGTCCGGCGTCGTGGCGCCGTCGTGGCGGTTCGGGACGCCTGCTGTCCTGCTCGAGGACGGCACGTTCGCCTACCGGTCGGAGCTGCGGTGGACCGGCGACGCGTTCGATCTGGGTGCGTACGCCCACGGCCCTGACACCTCCGCGGCGGCTGCCGCAGCGGGGCGAGTGGTTGAGCACATGCGGGCCTGGGTGAGCGCCGGCTGTCCCGCGCCGGCGCTGCGCGTCGTGCCCGCGCAGACCCCCGACGGCGACTTGCCGGCCGGGACGGCTGTGGACAAGCGGCACAGCCGCATCGTCCTGGCCTTTACCAGTGAGGGAAGGGAGTCCTGATGGAGCTCGACGAGTACGAGGTGGGCCCGGAACACGTGGAGGGCGAGCTTAACCTCCGGCTGGTCGACGCCGGGCCGGCGTTGAGCGCGTACGCGACCGCCACCGACGACGGTTGCGGCTCCGGCAACACCGGCTCGAACGCCTGCTCCGGCGGCGGCAAGTAACAGCGATGCCGCGCGGTGGGGTCCGACCTCACGAGGTCGGGCCCCACCCTCATCTCTCCTCCTTTGCCCCGCCGGTTTCAGGAGCGCGTGATGTACCAAGCGACGGGTGCAGCCCTGATCAGGGCAGCGTCCTACCCTCCCGATCTGACGCTGCCGAGGTGGCCCGACCTGACCGTCGAGCAACCAGAACAATGGCGGGAGTGGCTGCAGAAGGCCTGGTCGCTACCAGGGTTCGCCGCTGCCGTTACCGAGGCTGCGCCACAGCTGACCGACCAGATCGCCCGCGTACTTGCCGACCATGCCGTGACCGGGCCGAGACTGCGCCGCGTGGTGGAGGCGACAGCCCGATACCTCCTGAGGTGGACGACGCGCGCGACGCCGTTCGGTCGATTCGCCGGAGTAGCTCCCGTGCAGCTTGGCCCCCGCGCAGCAGTCCGCTGGGGTGCGGCGCACCGGGAGACGAGGCGTCCCGATGGCCTGTTCATCGCCGAGCATGCAGCCCAGGCGGAACGGAACCTGCACGTGCTCCGTTCGGTCAGGGTCGTCACGAACCCGATCGGGTACCCGCGCGGCGGTACGTGGGTAGTGCCCTGCGGCCACAGCGACGGTGACCGGATCAGTGACGTGGAAATCGACCTCACGGACCCGATACGACGGGCGATGCAGCTTGCCAGCTCACCAATCGCGTTCGCCGACCTGGCGGTCCGGATTGTCGAGCGGACCGACACGAACCTGCCAGACGGCGCCGAGCGGCTCGTTGCCGCGCTCGTTGCCGCCGGCGTCCTCGTGTCCGAGATCCGTCCACCAGTAACCGTGACCGACCCAGCCGCCTACCTCTCTCAGCACATCGACCTGCCTGACCCCGGCGAGCGTGTCCAGGTTGATCTGCGCGTCGACTGCTCCGTAACGCTGTCACCGGTCGTGGTTCACGAGGCGTGCGAGGCCGCGGCAGCACTCGTCAGTGTGGCACCGCGCCTATCGGGCTGGGCTGCCTACCACTCCGCGTTCATCGAACGCTGGGGACCAGGCGCGGCCGTACCGCTGCGCGACGTCCTACGCGTCCTGGGATTTCCCGCCGGCTACCGCAGCTCGCCCCGCCGCGACCCGGCGGGACTGACTGCCCGCGATGTCCTCCTCACGGAGCTTGCCCAGCGGGCGGCCCTGCAGAACTGCACCGAGGTGATGCTCGACGCCAAGCTCGTCGACCAACTGCGCGGCGACGACGATCGGCCTTCGGTCCCGCACACCGAACTTCAGTTCACCCTTGCCGCGGACACGCTCCACGACCTCGACCGAGGCGACTTCTTGCTGACGGTCATCAGCGGCGCCCGCCACGCGGGCACCGCAGCGGCCCGGTTTCTTCACCTGTTCACCCCATCCGAGCTCGCGCTGTTCTCGGACGTCTACACCCACCTGCCAACAGCCCTGCCCGGCGCGGACGTGGTACAGATATCTGGCCCTCCACTGGGCGGCCGGTTGGCCGCCCTCGCCCGCGCTCCCGAGCTGCTGCCCGTCCTGCCCGTCGGCGACTTCCACCCCGAACCGCGGTGGACGCTAGCGGACTTGGCCGTCGCAGGTGACGGTCAGCGGCTCTGGCTCATGTCGCGTACGACAGGCCGTCCGGTCGAGCCCATGCTGCTCAACTGCCTGCTGTTACCGACGCTCCAGCAGCCGCTCATCCGGTTCCTGACGGAGATCCCCATCGCGTGGACCGCACCGTGCGTCCCGTTCGACTGGGGCCGCTGCCACGGTCTGCCGTTCCTGCCACGCGTACGACGAGGCCGGTCGATCCTGCACCCGGCCCGCTGGATCATCACCGCAGGGGTACTGCCCGGGCGTGATGCGACGTGGCACCAGTGGCGGGCGGCCTGGCAGCGGCACCGTGAACAGCACCGGCTACCCGCGGGCGTACTCCTTGGCAGCGGTGACGCACGGCTACGCCTCGACCTGGACGATACGGCCCACCTGGCGATGTTGCGCAGCCACCTCGACCGGCACAGAAGCGCCACACTCACCGAGGCACCGGGACGGGCCGGCTGGATCGACGGTAGACCCGCCGAACTCCTGCTCACCCTGACCCGTACCCCGCAGCGCGATGAGCTGCTTCCTCGACCGGCGCGGCCTGCCAGCACCGTGCAGCACCGACCTGGCCAATCGCTCTGGCTGGACGCCCGCCTCACCGGCCGAAGCGAGCACATCCTCGCTGACCTGTCGAAACGCCCCGACGTGTTGCCGGCTGGCTGGTGGTTCCTGCGCTATCCCGCTCCAGAACCCCACCTGCGGCTACGCATACCACTCAGTGGCGCCAATCAGTTCGCCAACGTTGCCCGCGACGTTGCCGCATGGGCTGAGCGGCTCGACGAGCAGGGCCTGCTGGCTGACTACAGCCTGGCTACCTACCGGCCCGAGACACGCCACGGCACAGGGCCTACCCTCGCCGCAGCCGAAGCCGTGTTCGCTGCCGACTCCCGCGTCGTCCTCGCGAACCTGACCGGCGACCGGCACGCCACCACAGCCTCCAGCATGATCATCATTGCTGACGGCTTCACCGGCGACGGCCGACGCTGGATAACCGAACATGTCCCGCACCGCAGTGGTCCGCGCCTGGACCCGACCCAGCTCAGCCACGTTCGCCGACCCCACGGAGACGACGACCTGACCACGGCGCTGACCGCCTACCGGACACTCGTCGACCGAGACGGCCTCGACCCGGACCAGGTGCTGGCCGACCTGCTGCACCTGCACCACGCCCGCATGATCGGCGTCGACCTCGCATCCGAGCAGCACTGTCTGCGCCTCGCCCGGGCCGTCGCCCGCACGACCCTTATCCGCGGCGTGCCATGAACGCAGGACAGTCACTTGCCGACGGGGCAGTCGGCATCGCCCTCCGGCACCTCGAAACCGGCAGATGGAACGCGGCGTACACCGCGCTCGAGCAGGCAACCGCCGACGGCGTCAACGCCACCGACAACGCCAGCCTCTACTACGGCGTACCCGCGCTCGCTTTTGTCCTCGCCGCATCCGACCACCCCGCGCTCACCCGGGCCCGAGCCGTCGCCGCAGCCGGGACCGCCACGGTGGCGCGCCGTCGGCTGCGCACCGCACACCGCCGCATCGACCAACGGCAACAGCCCGCGTACGCCGAATTTGACCTCATCCGCGGCCTGACCGGCATCGGCGTCGTCCTGCGTCGCGTCGGGGACCTCGACCTCCTCCGCGAGGTACTGACCTACCTCGTACGACTCACCGAACCCATCGGCGAACTCCCCGGCTGGTGGTGCCCACACGGAGCCAGTCGCACCGAGGCAGGGTCCGCAGGAGGCCACAGCAACCACGGCATCGCCCACGGCATCACCGGCCCACTCGCACTCCTAGCGCTGACCCTCCGCGACGGCACAACCGTCGACGGACACACCCAGGCAATCAACCGCATCTGCCAGTGGCTCGATACCTGGCAACGCCACACCAACACCGGACCATGGTGGCCCCAGACCATCACGCTCGACGACCTTGACCGTGGTGACTTAAGCCAACGCGGACCGCTGCGGCCGTCCTGGTGCTACGGCACCCCCGGCCTCGCCCGCGCGCAACAACTCACCGCGCTTGCCCTCGGCGACGCCACACGCCAACGCCTGGCCGAGAGCGCGATCGTCGCCTGCCTGAACGACCCGACCCAGGTCGGCCAACTCACCGACCGCAGCCTGTGCCACGGAACCGCCGGACTCCTCACAACCGCACGCCGCATCGCCGCCGACGCCTGCACACCCATACCCCTCGCGCCACTGCAACGTCTCCACCAGCAGGCACCAGAGGCGACCGACGAACTCGCAGGCTTCCTCGACGGGACGTCCGGCGCCGCCCTGGCTGCGATCGGAACCACGAAGACCTCGTGGGACGCCTGCCTGCTCCTCTGCTAACCCACCAATCGACCGGACGGCAGTCATGGAACAGAATGCCTGGAAGCAGTTGAACGTTGCCTATCCCGGCCCAGACTCCAGGCAACGGGAAGTGCAAGCCGTCGAACACCTCACCCGCGTGTTACCGGCCGCTGAGGCCGAGGGCCTCATCACCTCGTGGTGGTTCATCCGCAAGGGCCCGTGGCGGATCCGCTACCTCCCCGCCAAGTCCGCCGGTGACCCGGTGCGCCCACTGCTCACCGACACCGTGAACTGGACCACCGACATCTACGAACCGGAGATCCACGCCTTCGGTGGCGCTGCCAGCATGAGCGCCGCCCACGTCCTTTTCCACCACGACAGCCGCCACCTCCTGGATTACCTCAGCGACAACCCCGACGACCGGCGGGAACACGCGCTCATCCTGTGTACTGCGCTCATGCGCGCCGCCGGCCTCGACATCAACGAGCAAGGCGACATCTGGGCCAGGATCGCTGTTCAGCGCGGCACGTTGATAACCCCAGCACCCACCCAGGACCTTCGAGCATGGACTGATCTCACAGCCGACGTCCGCCGCCTCCTGCTCGGCTCACCTCGCGCGGGCGGCATCGCCAGCGACTGGCTGAGGGCCTTTGAAGATGCCGGGCAGGCACTGCGCGCCCTCCGTGAGTCGGGCAAGCTCACACGTGGAATCCGCGGAATCGCCGCGTTGCACGTGATCTTTCACATGAACCGCCTCGGAATCCGCGCGAGCGGCCAAGCCACCCTCGCGCGTGCCGCCAAAGAAGCAATCTTCGACGACCTATCTCCGTAATACCCGACAGCCGATGGTGTGGTCGTGCTGAACTCCCTGCTCGCTGTGCCCGAGACCTGACCCACATCGCGATCACGATCCGCTCTTGGCGACGGATTTCGTTCGCGTCCTCGCCTGCCTCGGCGCGGGGAATAGCGTGGTGGCTCCCTCGAGATGACTTATTACCCGGGTGCGTTGAGCTGGCGGCGCATGGCCATCGCTCTGGACCGGGAAACGGGCATCGTTCAGGACGGCGGAACGCGAGGGCGGGTATCGGTGGCGCCGTCGAGTTGCCCACGGTGGCACCCGGGCAGCAGATGATCTAGGAACCTCTGGTAATCATCGGTTGAGCGTGGGGTTCCGAACTTAGAAATCGGGCGATCTGGTGAATTTCGGCCAAGAGGGCGTCTGATGATGCTCGAAGTTGATGAATCTATGCTGTTGAGCAACTCTGCGCCCGGTCCCCGGACCGGGCGAGGATCGCAACAAGGGCGCCGCTGGTCGAATTCGGTCGGCGTACGTCTGCGCCCGGTCCCCGGACCGGGCGAGGATCGCAACCACGGACGCGCGAACCCCAACAACCCAAACCGAGGCCTGCGCCCGGTCCCCGGACCGGGCGAGGATCGCAACGGCGACCGGCACGGTGCCGTCAACGATCAGCCGCATGCTGCGCCCGGTCCCCGGACCGGGCGAGGATCGCAACGCTACACCGGCAAGGTCGGCAGCGAGCAGTCCTACCTGCGCCCGGTCCCCGGACCGGGCGAGGATCGCAACGTCGCCCGCGCCGGACTACCGCCCGACCTGGTGTGCCTGCGCCCGGTCCCCGGACCGGGCGAGGATCGCAACAGAGTAGTCCGGTGGCTTTGTCTCCGCTGGATATTGCTGCGCCCGGTCCCCGGACCGGGCGAGGATCGCAACGCCTACACCCTCCAAGGGAAGTTCCAGCGGTATAGCCTGCGCCCGGTCCCCGGACCGGGCGAGGATCGCAACACCCAGTCGAACGGGAGTGACCACCAGTCGGGGCGGGGCTGCGCCCGGTCCCCGGACCGGGCGAGGATCGTAACTGGCCCTTGGCGTCACCAACACTGTCGTATCCGTACGCTGCGCCCGGTCCCCGGACCGGGCGAGGATCGCAACGCGGGCGTGGAGGCCCACCGTCGTTTACGGGGTCAGCTGCGCCCGGTCCCCGGACCGGGCGAGGATCGCAACACCCCGGCAGCCAGGGCGGGAGGAATGCGCTTCGACATGCTGCGCCCGGTCCCCGGACCGGGCGAGGATCGCAACCCCGCGCGCTGGCCGCCCTGGCGGCCGCCGGCGCGACCGCTGCGCCCGGTCCCCGGACCGGGCGAGGATCGCAACGGGACCGAGGACCTGGACACCGACCCCGACGGCATCGGCTGCGCCCGGTCCCCGGACCGGGCGAGGATCGCAACCAGCCGTGCGGCGGCTCCGGCCAGCTCGCGATGATGGGCTGCGCCCGGTCCCCGGACCGGGCGAGGATCGCAACAGCTTGCCGATTGTCGCGTTCATTTCTTCGCAGACGCTGCGCCCGGTCCCCGGACCGGGCGAGGATCGCAACCAGGTGTACGTCAACGGTGCGGCGACCACGCTGACCGGCTGCGCCCGGTCCCCGGACCGGACGAGGATCGCAACCTCGACGCGGCCTGCCAGAACCGGGCGCCCGTGTAGCTGCGCCCGGTCCCCGGACCGGGCGAGGATCGCAACATCTCACACCGGATCGCGCCCGGCGGGCACTGCGCGCGCTGCGCCCGGTCCCCGGACCGGGCGAGGATCGCAACGCGGCGTTGCGGATCTGGATCTGCCGCCCGGAGGTCAGCTGCGCCCGGTCCCCGGACCGGGCGAGGATCGCAACGAGGAGCGGCCGAGCGGCGGCATCCCGAACGACGTCGCTGCGCCCGGTCCCCGGACCGGGCGAGGATCGCAACGGCAAGGGGCTTGAGGGCATCCTGACCGCGGTCGGCAGCTGCGCCCGGTCCCCGGACCGGGCGAGGATCGCAACGATCGCAAAGTAAATCTAGATTTGACCTGACGCAGACTGCTGCGCCCGGTCCCGGACCGGGCGAGGATCGCAACTCTGGGCTGCTGCGGGTGTCCGAGGCACGGTCGCTGGCTGCGCCCGGTCGCCGGACCGGGCGAGGATCGCAACGGCGGACCGGTGTCATCCATCCGCGCGATCGTCGGTGCGCTGCGCCCGGTCCCCGGATCGGGCGAGGATCGCAACACCGCGTCCGGGATCCCGGACAGGCCCAAGGCCAGCACGCTGCGCCCGGTCCCCGGACCGGGCGACGGGCAACTTGAGCAACCGACGGACTCGCGCCGTACGACATGAGCTGCGCCCGGTCTTCGGACCGGGCGAGGATCGCAACTCGAAGTCCTGCGCCGTCGCGATGCGGGTGTCGGTGACGCTGCGCCCGGTCCTCGGCCCGGGCGAGGATCGCAACGAGGGCACCGGCCGCGACACGCGCCCGTGCCGTGGCTGCGCCCGGTTCTTCGGACCGGGCGAGGGTCGCAACGCGTTCACCATCGCGAACAAGGTGCTGTGGACCCTGGCTGCGCCGGTCCCTGGACCAGGCGTGGATGGCAACCGCGCGATGGAGGTCCTGGACGTGCTCCCCGTCATCGGTGCTGCGCCTGGTTCCCGGACCGGGCCGGCGAGGATCCCCAACTGGTTGGCCGAACGCTAAGCCGTGTTCGTGAAGGTGATTGCGGAGATCTGCGAGCTGGTGCGACGGCTCAAGCCTATCGCTGTCCAACGTTGCTCACCGTTTGCGAACGATTTGGGAAAGGAGCCCAAGGGCAGTCAGGAACGCAAGGATTCCGGCCGGTAGCCCTTCCACGGTGCCGACCACTATTCCGCTGGCCGCACTTATGGTGAGGATGACCGTCCACCGTAAGGAGAGTCGGGAATCAGGCTCCTCATCATTTGGGTCCCGGCAGTTCGAGGGCGACTGGCCGACACTCATCTACTCTCCTCGAATCTCGGGAAGCGGTCATCGCGGAAGCCCGCCATGCGATAGCGCGCCAGCTCATTTCTAAGCCTCAGAGCACGGACGGTCAGGCCAGCACAGTCGCCGGTCATCGGCGTAAGCGCTGCCATGGTTGCACGCCGGCTGCATCGGTGCAACCCTCGGTAGTCGCGCCAACACCCAATTCTGTTGACGACGACAGAGAACTTGCCAGACGGAGGGCCGCTATGATGCCGCTGATGGTTGTAGAGGCCCCGGGAGGGGACTGCGGCTGGCGTGGTCGCGTTGAGCCGAGGGTCGCAACTCTGTTGTCGTGCCAGAGTTCGGTGCTGGCACCGAGGTAGCCGCGGGTTGGGGGTAAGTCATCAACCCGCGGCGCTCAGGTAAATATCCGACAGATCGCGAACGTGACATTGACTCCGTTGAAGCGGGGTGGCTGGATAGGCCCGTGTTGAAGCCATCTTGTAATCAGTTTGGGGACTGCGTGTGAGCGGCGAGGCTCCGTTGTGGGCGCATAGCCCTGCTCCCGGTACCGAGGTGTGGCACTCTCTTGAGGACCACCTGCGTGGTACGGCCACCCTTGCGCGACGTTTCGCGGCCCCCTTTGGTGGCGGCGACTTGGCGTACTGGCTGGGCTTGCTCCATGACTGCGGCAAGGCCAGTGATGCGTGGCAGGAGCGGTTGTCAAAGGTTGCCACTCAGGGCGGGCAAGTCGGCATCGACCACAAGGCGCTCGGCACGCGAGTCGCGTGGGACCGTGGCCTAGGCCGGTTCGCTGTTGGCATCTTTGGGCACCATGGCGGCCTCCTGGACCAGGGCGATTTCAAGAAGAAGTCGATGGCCGCGTTGAGGGATAACCCGCGGAACGTGGCGTCGGCGGAGGCCGCCCTGTCCCGTCTGTTGCCGGAACTGCCCGCCGACCTGAGTGCAGCGTTGCCTGAGCGTTGGCAACAGGATCCGCTGGTGGGGGAGATGGCGCTGCGGCTGTGTTACAGCGCTCTGGTTGATGCCGACGGGCTGGACACTCACGCGCACCACCATCAGCTCGCCGCTCCGAGGGTGCGCCCGGACGCCGACTTCGCCCACCTGTTCGCCCTGTTCGAACGCCGGCGAACAGAATCACTCGCGCAGCGTCCGCCGTCGCCGATCGATGGGCTACGGGAGCAGGTCTACGCGGAGGCTCTCGCCGCTGCGGAGCGGCCTACCGGGATGTTCCGGCTACACGCGCCGACTGGGGTCGGGAAGACTCTTGCCGCGGCTGGCTTCGGGCTGCGTCACGCGCAGCGGCATGATCTGCGTCGGGTGATCGTCGCGGTGCCGTTCTTGACCATCACCGAGCAGAACGCCGATGTCTACCGGCGGATGCTCAATGAGGATGGTGCGGAGCCGGTGGTGTTGGAGCATCACAGCCAGGTGGATTTCGATGCTCCCGAGGCTGGGCCTTGGGCGCGTCAGGCCGCGGAGAACTGGGACGCGCCGTTCGTGGTGACGACGTTTGTGCGTCTGTTCGAGTCCCTCTACGCCCGTAAGCCGTCGGCGATGCGGCGGGTGCATCGGCTAGCGGGGTCGGTGATCGTGCTGGACGAGATTCAGGCGCTGCCGCACGACATGCTCGTACCGATCCTGAGCGGCCTGCGTCTGCTGGTGGAGCACTTCGGGACGACGGTCCTGCTGTCGTCGGCTACCCAGCCTGAATTCTGGGCGTTGCAGACCTTCGCGGACCTGGACCGGTTCGAGTTGGTCTCGGAAGTGTCGGTGCTGAACGAGAAGATGCGGCGTGTGTCGTACGAGTGGCGGCTGGATGCAGGTCTGACCCTGGGTCACATCGCTGATGAGGCCAGCGGGTCGGCTGGCAGCGGTGTCGGTGGCGGGTCGGCGATGGTGGTGGTGAACACGACAGCGGATGCGCGGACGGTATATGAGCGGTGGCAGGAGGAAGGCTTCGGTGATGTCGCCTGGCATCTGTCGACGCGGATGTGTCCGGCGCATCGGCGGCAGGTGCTGGAGGTGGTGATCCGGCGGTTACGTGCCGGTGAGCGAGTGCTTCTGGCGGCGACGCAGCTGGTGGAAGCGGGCGTGGACCTGGACTTTCCGCTTGTGTATCGGGCGATGGCACCGGCTGATTCGTTGCTACAGGCCGCCGGTCGGGCCAATCGGGAAGGGCGCTTGGAGTGTGGACGGGTCGTCATCTTCGCTCCGTCAGACGGTGGGCAGCCTGCGGCGTACAAGGAGCTGGTCGGTGTGGCGAAGACCTGCTTCGGGCCCGACGTGGCGGATCCGGATGACACGTCGGCGTTGTCGGACTACTACCGTCGGGTCTATGAAGCGCTGAATCTGAAGGACCCAAAACACATTGGTCAGCGCATCCAGCAGGCCCGTGAGCAGTGGGCGTTCCAAACCGTTGCTGATGGCCCGCTGATCGATGTGAACGGCCGTCGTCGTGATCACGAGCGGGCGTTCCGGCTCATTCGTGACGAGGGCATCTCGGTGGTGACCCCGCAAGGTGCGTTGACGGACGCGGAGTCCGCTGCGCTCGTCGACCTGATTGAAAAAATCCGCGCTGCGCCGGTGCCGGACCTGCATGATCTGCGTCAGCTTCAGCCCTACACCACCACCGTGCACAGCGGTGTTCGCCATAAACCGGAGGTGACGGCGTACATGCGGCCGATCCTCGGCGATGACGTGCAGGTGGGCGGGCTGGTGGAGTGGATCGGCGTATACGACGAGGCAACTGGCATCACCTTCGACCCGAGATTCGAGGAGTTCGTGCAGTGACGACGGATGTGATCGACGGGGTGACCCTGCGGCGGAGCCGCGAGGGTGATCTGCCCGTGGTGGTTCAGGTAGTCGGCGAGGCGGCCCTGTTCTCCCGCCCGGAGCTGAAGGTGGAGCGGGTGAGCTACCCGGTCATAACCCCTCCCGCCGCGGTGGGCGTGCTGGAGTCGATCTACTGGAAGCCCGAGTTTCGCTACGAGATCGTCGCGATCGAGGTGCTCCTCCCGATTCGGCAGTTCACGATCCGTCGCAACGAGACCACGGACGTGGCACCGCTGGCGGAGGCGATCAAGGGCGCCCGCCGGGTGGACACGGTGGCGCATCGCGATCAACGTAACGCCGTGTGCCTGCGGGACGTGGCCTACCGCATCCACGCGCACATGGTGCCGGCTCCGCACGCGGACAAGCCCGCTTCGGCGTACCGGGATCAGTTGCGCCGCCGGGTCCGCCGGGGTGCCTGCTTCCAGCGCCCCTACCTGGGTACGCGGGAGTTCAGCGCGGAGTTCAGTTGGCCGGACGACACGGTCAAGCGCCAGCACGATCTGCATGAGGACATCGGCATCATGCTGCACTCGATTCACCGCGACGGTGGCGGCATTCCTCGGATGGAGTGGTTCTCTGCCCGGGTGCAGGCCGGGGTTCTGTACGTGCCGCAGCGGGGGATGGAACTCGCCCTTCCGGGCGGGGGAGTCTGATGTTGCTGCAGCGGCTCGTCGAGTACGCGGAGTCCAGTGGCGAAGTGACTCCGCCGTTCTACGCCAGGAAGCCGGTGCGGTTCCTGCTCTACATCGCCGCTGACGGCACGCCCGCCAACGCCGAGTTGGTCGATTTCGCGGATCCGGGGAAACCCGGGCAGCGCTTCGGGATCGAGCGGTGGATGCCGAACGTCACCCGTACCGTGGGGGTCGCGCCGACGCTGGCTGCCGACACCGTTGAATATGTGCTGGGCTGGGTCGCCGAGGACGGCAAAGCCGACCGGGTGGCCAAGCAGCACACCGCGTTCCAGGAGCTGATACGGGACTGGGCTGCCGCGGAGCCGGATGGCCCAGCTTCCGCCATCGCCGCCTTCTACGCTGGCGGTCACGCGCCGAAGGTCGTCACCGATCAGACGTGGAGCCGCGCCGACGTGGTGGCTTTCGTCGTCGACGGGCAGATCGCTACCGAACACGAATCAGCGCAGCGGTACTGGGCGGGCGTCGCCGCCGGGCGTAAGGGCCTCGGCCGGGCAGGTTACTGCCTGGTCTGTGGCCAGGTCCGCGACCTGCTCAAGACGATCCCGCAGCAGATTCCGCGGCGGTGGCTGCCCGGCGCCACCCAGAGCGCCTCGCTGGTGAGTGTCAACGAGGCGTCCCACGGCTATGAGCTGACGAAACTTCTGGCCCACACGCCAATCTGTGTCACGTGCGGTCTGACGTTCATGTCGTCGTTGACGGCGGTGCTCTCCGATGAACGGCATAGCACCGCGCTACCCGGGCAGAACGCCCGTCTGGCCTGGTGGCTGGTCGGCGGCTCCCGCTTCGACCCCATGGCCCCGCTGGACGCCCCGGACCTCGACGACGCCCGCGCCCTGCTCACCACCCCCCACGACGGCATCGATCCCGGCGACGATGACCTGTCCACCTTCTGCTCGGTGACCGTCGGCGGCAACGTCGCCCGGGTCGTGATCCGCGACTGGGTGGAAATGCCGCTGCCCCGGGTCAAGAACCACATCCGCTCATGGATCGACGATCACGAGATCGCCGACTGGTCCGGTGAGGTCACCCAGGTCCGGCTGACCCAGCTGGTCCGCGCTTCGGGCCGGTGGCAGGTCGGGCGAGGTGGCGCCCCCGGCAGTTGGGTCAAACTCGGCGCCAGGGGCGAGGACCGCCCGACCGGCCTGCAACACGCGCTGCTGCGGGCCGCGCTACTCCACAGCCCGCTGCCGCCGCGACTGCTCACCCACGTGCTCAACCGAATCCGCACCGACGGCCGGGTCGATCCGGCACGCGCGGCCCTGATCCGGCTCGGCCTGCGCCGCCGGCCGGACCGAACCGACGAGTCTGAAAGGCTGACCCCCACGTTGAACTTGGACAACCACGACCCCGCTTACTTGTCCGGCCGGGCCTTCGCCGTTCTCGATGACCTCCAGCAGACGGTTTTCCGCGCGGCGAACCAGCCGCTGAACACCACCTTCGCCGAGCGGTACATGGGTCGCGCCATCACCAACCCGAGAGTCGTCCTGGTCAACGGGCAGCGGACCTCGACCGCTTGGTTGCGCCGCCTACGTGGACCGCTCCGCAAACCGGGCTGGGCCAGGGCATACGCGAACCGACTCGACGACATCTTCGCCCAGATCGACACGAGCCGGGACTCGATCCCGAGCACCGCCGTCCTGGCGCAGAAGGCCCAGTTCGTCCTCGGCTTCCACCAGCAACGCGCCGCCATGCGCGCCGAGCGCATCGAGGCCGCCGCCAAGAAGAAGAACACCGACCTGCCACCCGCCTCGGACGACCAGTCCACCACCGAAGGAGACGCCGAATGAGCGACACCCACCTCGACCCGGCCCGCCGCCACGACGCCGTGCTCCTGTTCGACGTCACCGACGGCAACCCCAACGGCGACCCTGACGGTGGTAACCAGCCGCGCACCGACGACGAGACGGGCCAGGGACTGGTCACCGACGTCGCCATCAAACGCAAGATCCGCGACACCGTCGCCCTGATGCGCGGCGACGACCCAAAGTTTGGGATCTTCGTCGAGGCCGGCCACGCACTGAACACCCGTATCGAGGAAGGCCTCAAAGCCAACCCCGGTCGCGCCGACGAGGCACAGCGGTGGCTCTGCGAGCACTACTTCGACATCCGTATGTTCGGCGCCGTCCTCAGCACCGGCACCACCAAGGGCGGTGCCGGACAGGTACGCGGTCCGGTGCAGCTCACCTTCGCCCGCAGCGTCGACGCGGTTCTCCCCACCGATCATGCCATCACCCGGGTCACCCAAACCCGCCAGGATGACATCGACAAGGGTGAGCGGACCGAGATGGGCTCGAAATGGACCGTGCCCTACGGCCTCTACCAAGCCCGCATCTTCTACTCCGCCCCCCGCGCCGGCAAGACCGGCGTCACCGCTGACGACCTCGCCGTCTTCTGGCGGGCGATCACCCTGATGTTCGACCACGATCGCTCCGCCACCCGCGGCGAGATGAAACTCTGCGGCCTGTACGTCTTCAGCCACCCCGACGCCCTCGGCGTCGCACCGGCGGCCAGCCTCACCGAACGCGTATCCCTCAGCCGCACCAACACGGAAAAGCCTGCCCGGCACCACCTGGACTACCAACTGACCCTCGCCACCGACAACCTGCCCGAGGGTATCGAGTTCACCCCACTGGTGAATCTCTGGCCGTGACCCCGACGACCGATGGCGACGGCACCCTCGCCGAGATCCCGCTCTCCGCACTCGAGCACTACGCCTACTGCCACCGACAGACCGCGCTCATTCACGTCGAGGGCATCTGGGGTGACAGCGCCCAAACCGTACGCGGCGATCTGAGCCATCGACTGGTGGACCTGCCCGGCCTGACCCGGCGGGCAGGCCTCACCACCGTCCGCTCCCTACCCGTCGGCAGCGTCGTGTACGGCCTCCGAGGCATCTGCGACGTGGTTGAATTCGCGGGCACCACCGCCACCCCAGTCGAATACAAAGTCGGCCGCTACCAGCCAGACGGGCCCGCTGACCTCCAACTCGCCGGTCAGGCCCTCTGCCTCCTCGAAGCCGGATTCGACGTGCCCCTCGGATACATCTACTCCGTCGCCGAACGCCGCCGCCACCCGGTCACCATCAGCCCCGACCTCCTGCACCGGGTAGTGCAAGCGACCGAAGCCATCCGGCGTCTCCTCGCGTCCCCACACCTACCAGCGGCACGCAACGACACCCGATGCCGCAAGTGCTCACTGCGCGACGACTGCCTACCCGACATGACCGACGGTCGGCAGACCCGACCGGCAGCCGACCTCTTCACCCCAAGGCCGTTGGGACAGTGGCGTGACTGAACTACTCAACACCCTCTACGTACAAACACCCGGGACCAGCCTGCACCTCGACGGTGACACCGTCCGCGTCTACCACCCAGAACAGACCGGACGACGCCTGCTGCCCCTGAGCCGAGTCGACCACCTGGTCCTCTTCGCCGGCGTGACCATCACCGACGACCTGCTGCTGCGCTGCGCCGACGACGGCCGATCCGTCAGCTGGCTCACCGGCATGGGCCGATTCAGAGCCCGCGTCGCCGGCCCCACCAGCGGCAACCCACTCCTGCGACAAGCCCAGCACCGCGCCGTCGACAACCACGACCACCGGATCAAGATCGCCAAAGCCATGGTCGCCGGCAAGATACACAACTCCCGCCAAGTCCTGCTCCGCGCCGGCCGCGACACATCCGGTCACCGGCAGATCGCGCTTCGAGCATCAGCGGAACTCATCGCCCAACGACTGGCACTGCTCAAGAGCGCCGAGAACATCGACAGCGTGCTCGGCACCGAAGGCATCGCCGCACACGACTACTTCGCCGCCCTGCCATACCTCGTCACCGACAAGCAATGGCGCGGCACCGGCCGAACCAAAAGACCACCCACCGACCCCGTCAACTGCCTCCTGTCGTTCTTGTACGGCATGCTCCGAGTCGCCGTACACGGCGCACTCGAACACGTCGGCCTCGACCCCTACATCGGGTTCCTCCACGCCACCCGACCTGCCAAGCCGGCACTCGCACTCGACCTGATGGAAGAGTTCCGCCCCCTCCTCGCCGACCGACTCGCCTTCACCCTGCTCAACCGACGAGAACTCTCCGCCGACGACTTCGAACTACTCCCCAACGGCGCATACCGGCTCACCGAAACCGGCCGAAAAAACACCCTCAACGCCTGGCAGACCGCACGACGACGAGCCTGGCCACACGCCCAACTCAACCGCGAGATAGAAGGCGCCGTTCTCCCGCTCGTGCAAGCACGTCTGCTCGCCCGGCACCTCCGCGGAGACCTCGCCACCTACCGCCCCTGGACAGTCAACTGACGTGGACATCCTCATCACCTACGACGTCGAGACCATCACCCCAGCAGGCCAGAGGCGGCTGAGGAAAGTCGCCAAAATCTGCGAAGCATACGGACACCGCGTCCAGAAATCCGTCTTCGAGGTCGTCTGCCGCGACACCGACAAGGTAAAACTCATCGCAGCCCTGCAAGATGCCATCGATCCCGCCCGCGACAGCATCCGCATCTATCGCCTCCCGGCCAACGCGCTCGACAACGTCGAACACCTGGGGCTGCCACGACACGTCGACCCCCGCGGCCGGTTCGTGATCTAGGAACCCCCAGTGACCACCGAGAGAGCCTGACGTTCCCAACTAGTAAAGCGTATCAATTTGGACTTATCTAGCGCTGCCGGGAGTGCCTAGATAGTGATGAACCAGAATATTGGCTGCTCTCAAGCTGCTGCGCCCGGTCGACGGACCGGGCGAGGATCGCAACACCACCGCCCTCACGTGGGCTGACGTCGGCCAGACGGCTGCGCCCGGTCGACGGACCGGGCGAGGATCGCAACCTTGACCACCCGTGGGTCCTGCTCAACGTCTGACATGCTGCGCCCGGTCGACGGACCGGGCGAGGATCGCAACTGGGCGCCGGCGTAGATGCCGCCGCGGGTCTTGTCGCTGCGCCCGGTCGACGGACCGGGCGAGGATCGCAACCTCTTCGCGCATGCGCTCTTCCCTGCGGGCGACGGCGCTGCGCCCGGTCGACGGACCGGGCGAGGATCGCAACTTCGGCTCGGCGCCTAAACCGCCGGCCACAACGCCAGCTGCGCCCGGTCGACGGACCGGGCGAGGATCGCAACACGGGCTGAGCTTGCCGCCACGGTGAAGCGGGTAACTCGCTGCGCCCGGTCGACGGACCGGGCGAGGATCGCAACCGGGTCCACGCCATCGATGGAGAGCGGCCCGGGGCATTGCTGCGCCCGGTCGACGGACCGGGCGAGGATCGCAACCTGCGCCCGGATCTCGTCAGCGTCCCCGGCGTGGGCGCTGCGCCCGGTCGACGGACCGGGCGAGGATCGCAACACGAGCACCAGGACGACGACACCACCCCGGCCCCGGCTGCGCCCGGTCGACGGACCGGGCGAGGATCGCAACACCGCGCACCCCTGCGGGTGACGTCACGGCCGGTGGGCTGCGCCCGGTCGACGGACCGGGCGAGGATCGCAACTCCCGCTGGAGTCCCCGGTGTTCCCACACCCGTACGAGCTGCGCCCGGTCGACGGACCGGGCGAGGATCGCAACAAACCCGGGCGCATGATCGGCCCGCTGCCGGCCGGGCTGCGCCCGGTCGACGGACCGGGCGAGGATCGCAACGCGTCAAAGATCAGGCCAGCGGCGATCACGGCCGCGCTGCGCCCGGTCGACGGACCGGGCGAGGATCGCAACTGGTGCCGGTAGATGTCGACAAACGCCCGGTGGAATTGCTGCGCCCGGTCGACGGACCGGGCGAGGATCGCAACGGCTCCTTGGTCGGCTTCGGCTTCGGATCCTTGGTGGCTGCGCCCGGTCGACGGACCGGGCGAGGATCGCAACGCAAATGTCGGAGACGGAGAAGGTCGCCGCGGAGGCGGCTGCGCCCGGTCGACGGACCGGGCGAGGATCGCAACTACGCCCCGGAGGAGTTCGAGAAGGACCGCGTCCAGCTGCGCCCGGTCGACGGACCGGGCGAGGATCGCAACCCGACCCCGCGGCAGGAGAACTGCATGGCGGTGGGGGGCTGCGCCCGGTCGACGGACCGGGCGAGGATCGCAACCGCACCGACCCCACCCCCGGCACCGCCACCTCGTTGCTGCGCCCGGTCGACGGACCGGGCGAGGATCGCAACGGCATGCGCTGGTTCACCTACTTCCCGAACACCGCGTGCTGCGCCCGGTCGACGGACCGGGCGAGGATCGCAACATCTGCTCCCAGGTGCTTGCCCGCTGCTCGCGGAGCGCTGCGCCCGGTCGACGGACCGGGCGAGGATCGCAACTTCAACAACCAGGTCACGCAGCTCGCCAACACCATCGCTGCGCCCGGTCGACGGACCGGGCGAGGATCGCAACCCACTGCGCGACGCGAACACCGGCAGCCTGTGGGAGCTGCGCCCGGTCGACGGACCGGGCGAGGATCGCAACTCCGGCTATTTGGGGGTGACGCTGCACGGCGTCGACCAGCTGCGCCCGGTCGACGGACCGGGCGAGGATCGCAACACCTGCAGCGGCGTCTACGACAACACCGAGACGACCGGCTGCGCCCGGTCGACGGACCGGGCGAGGATCGCAACATAACGGTGCGCCGGGCGATCGACCCACGTACGGCGAGCTGCGCCCGGTCGACGGACCGGGCGAGGATCGCAACCGCGCCTACGACGGCCGGCTGCACGTGTCCGAGCGGGCTGCGCCCTGTCGACGGACCGGGCGAGGATCGCAACCCCGGCTCGACGATCACCCGCACCACTGAGGGCGCGCTGCGCCCGGTCGACGGACCGGGCGAGGATCGCAACTTCGGCTCCGGCGGGAACAGCTCCGCCTTACGCGCCTGCTGCGCCCGGTCGACGGACCGGGCGAGGATCGCAACTACCCCTCCGGCTGCACGATGTAGAGCCCGCCCGAGGTGCTGCGCCCGGTCGACGGACCGGGCGAGGATCGCAACAAGAACGACCTGGCCGCGGCGGCGCTCGATCAGGCGGCTGCGCCCGGTCGACGGACCGGGCGAGGATCGCAACATCGCCACACTCGACGACCGCGTCGAGTGGTGCCGGCTGCGCCCGGTCGACGGACCGGGCGAGGATCGCAACGATCCGCCGCGTACTTCCCGCGCTCCCGGCCGCCCAGCTGCGCCCGGTCGACGGACCGGGCGAGGATCGCAACCAGGCCCTGGCCGGTGACGCCAACGCCGCCGCCGCAGCTGCGCCCGGTCGACGGACCGGGCGAGGATCGCAACGTCACAGCTTCAACCACGGCGTCGGCGACGTCGGTGGCTGCGCCCGGTCGACGGACCGGGCGAGGATCGCAACTGGCAGTCGAAGTCCGGCAAGGACGCCGAGAAACGCAAGCTGCGCCCGGTCGACGGACCGGGCGAGGATCGCAACCCGGCCACGGTGCTGGTCATGAAACCCGATGATGAAAGCTGCGCCCGGTCGACGGACCGGGCGAGGATCGCAACTCCGAGTTCGCGGCCAGCTGCCGGCTGGCCTCACGCGCTGCGCCCGGTCGACGGACCGGGCGAGGATCGCAACCCCGACCACCCCGGCGCTGTCGCGGACCTCGACCGGGCTGCGCCCGGTCGACGGACCGGGCGAGGATCGCAACTTCAAGCAGTGGGGCTCCTACGGGCCGGCTCCGTGGAGCTGCGCCCGGTCGCTGGACCGGGCGAGGATCGCAACACCGGCTTCCTCAAGCCATTGGGCCTGCCGGACTGGGCGCTGCGCCCCGGTCGGTGGACCGGGCGAGGATCGCAACTCGCGTTTGGTCCGGTAGGCGAAACTGCCGCCCTCGCTGCGCCTGGTCCTCAGACTGGCGAGGATCGCAACAAGGTGTCCGAAAGGGAATGCCTGGATCTCGCTCGGCGCTGCGCACTGCTCCTCGGACCGGGCGAGGATCTCAACGCGGGCCATCGCGAACACGTACCGCGCCACCACCGCTGCTCCCGGTTCTTGGACCGGGCGAGGATCGCAACAACGGCAGCGTCGGCCCGAGTGTCATCCGCTCCGGGAGGCTGCGCCCGATCCCGGACCGGGCGAGGATCGCAACCTGTGCGAGCGTGGCGAGCGCGCCAGGATGCGGCACGCTGCGTCCGGTTCTCGGACTCGGCGAGGATCGCGACGAGGTCGACGACGTCGACGCCCGGCAGGCAAGGGCAGCTACGCCCGGGTCTCGGACCGGGCGAGGATCGCAACCGGTGTGCGTTGCGTCGGTCCATCCCGCGAGCTGGTTGCCGGCTGCGCCCGGTTCTCGGGCCGGGCGAGGATCGCAACGCGGCGGTGTACGCGGGGGGCACCCCTGGGCAGCGCCAGGCTGCGCCCGGTCCTCGGACGGAGCGAGGATCGCAACAAGCTGGAGGGCAAGGACGTCGGGCACATCGCCGACGTGGCTGCGCCCGGTTCTCGGACCGGGCGAGGATCGCAACGTCGAGGCAATGGCTGCGTTTCGCTCTCTCGCACCAGCTGCGCCGGTCTCGGACCGGGCGAGGATCGCAACATCTCCTCGGTCCGGCAGATCCCACCGCACACGCTGGCTGCGCCCGGTCCTCGGACCGGGGCGAGGATCGCAACGTGCCCGCGCTCGTCGGCGGCAGCGTGGTCAACGGCTGCTGCGCCCGGTCCTCGGACCGGGCGAGGATCGCAACAACGCGATCGCCAGCCTGTGGAACCGCAGTGTCGGGCTGCGCCCGGTCCTCGGACCAGGCGAGGATCGCAACCTTGCCTCCAAGAAGCACCGCGCCAGCCCGCGACGCTGCGTCCGGCTCCTGGATTGGGCGAGGATCGCAACAGCCAGGCCCAATTGCCGACGACGAGGCGTCCGGCGGCTACGCCCGGTTTCTCGGACCGGCGAGGACCGAGTACAGCATCCTTGAGCGGCGTGATCCTTGAGCGGCGTGAGGTCGCGGCTGACGCACCCCACTGCAGGCACTTCGGGTGTTTTGTGCGTCGCCACAGCTCTTACCGCCCGCGATTGCGATACGCCGCTGCCCTGTCGCGCCGACTCCGCCAACGACACGCCCAGCAGCGTCCAAGAACGCCGGTAGCAGTGGATAACGCGGTCTTCCGGTCTGTTGGACCTCCGTCTCATCCCATCGACCATCGCTGGTGGCGTCGGCTACGTAACAAGGCCGAGCGATGCTACGGCCATGACGCTTCCGTGGTGGTCGGTGCCGTCGAGTGCGAGGCGATCGAGGCTTCGCTCAGCGAGCCTCCGGAGTACGTCGCCCAAGTGCAGCGAGTGGCCGCCGCGAGCAGGTACCCGGCCCGAGGGCGGAGCGGGAAGCGGTAGAAGCACGTCGGCCGCGATCGAGGCCCGGTCGCGTGCCGGCCACGTGCAATTAGCTCGTTGAGTAGACCGCTCTCAGCGGCCCGTGTGTTGTAGGTTCGGACCCCCCTTGGAGCGCTTGTAGGCAGCAGCGGCCGTTGCGCAACGGCGTTCAGTTCGTGGGAAGTAGCCGGCCTGTCTCGTCGCCTTGGGCGTCGAGAAGTACGAGAATCTCGCCGTCGAGACCACTTCGTCTGGCCGTCATGAGCCAATGTTCGATCGGCACGCTGTCGGAGCAGAACGCCAGCGTGGTTGCTCTCGTGGTGGCGAGCAGGGTGCCGCCGGCCCCTGTGATCCACCGACCGCTTTGGTCGTTGCAGCCGTCGGACCCGTGCCACTCACCGTCTGTCGTGAACTCCAGGTACGCCGCCTTGTGCCCGCTTGTGGGTGCCCATCGACGCACCGGCTGCTGCTGGTCCACGGGTACAAGCGTCGCCGGTAGTGCGACGGCAGGTGCCAGGGCCCGTCGATCTTCGTCGGTGACCACCGGCGGTTCCAGCACGGAGTCGGCCTTGTCGGGCTCGGGGGTCGGTGTCGCCCCGGGGATCAGCCGGGCGACCGGTTGCCGCAGTTGGTCCAGAAGTAGGGGTAGCCCTGCGCCGTCGAATTGGTAGGCGGTCACGCTCCGCAGCCACCCAGGCGTCTCTCGACTAGCCTTCTCGCAGCCAGGGGTGCCTTCGACGACGGCGGTGGAAGCCGACCAGACGTCGGCGAGGAAGATGCCTTCGCTGTTGGCCCGCCAGGTCCCGCCCAGGGCGCCGCAGTGGCTGCCGATCAGGTGCAGATCATCGCCTGCGAGGCGGAGGATCTTGCCTGCGCCGGGGTCGGCAACATCGGCGAGTGTCCAGGAGCCGATCAGCATCTCCGGTGCCAATGGCGCCACAGCCCCCGTAGTGCCTGAGATCGGCGGCCTTGGGTCTGGGGAATCCCGGTGGCCCTGCCTCGCGCATCCGCTGAGAAGCATAACCAACGCAACCAACGTCGCGAGGCGTCCCGGGTGTGCCTTTTGGCTTGTCATGTTGCGGTCTCCCGGCTCCTCCGGCCACCCCCGGGCCAGGGCTCGACGTCACTCGGCGAACAACAGACGCATTTCTCCTAACAACGGCTGGTAGGAGCGTTGGACGCGTCTGCGATCTCGTCGGGCCGCGACCCGCTGCACAGGCCGCCCCTCGAGTGACGGCGAGGCGACACCGCCACGGTCTCTAGAAGGCGCCCGTCGAATGGAACATCGCTCTAGCCCAATACTGGATGGTCGGAGGTGAAGCCGGTCACCATCCAGTCGTCGGAGACAGCCAGGGGGATTCTCTGTTGGATGCAGAAACCGGCCCTAAATCCTACTGTCCTGCCGAGAGCGTGGTCGGGCCTCCTACCCGAGTGTTACCGGGAGGCAGGTTCTGCCGGTCTGGCCGGCGCCGGCGGCGGCCCGCAGGAACTCGTCTGCCAACGTAGGTGCTGCATCGCACCGCCGTCTCGATGTTCCGCGAACGTCGATCGGCTATCGCGCCGAGATCTTGAACAGTAGGCGAGCTCCGACGTGAGTCAACCGGCAGTTGGTGTCGACGATCGCATGCTGTTCAAGGTCTCGGCTTTGAGGCTTTCGTGGCTGGTTCGTCACCACTTCACAAGCGCGACCATTGATGGACATGATGGTCGGACACGGTTGCCATCCACCGATGCCGAGGAGGCCTCCATGCCGATTTCCCGAGCCCCTGCCCACTTCCCGCGCGCCGGGCGCTACATCGCCGCAGCCGTCCTCGCTGGTGCCGGTCTGGTCGGTGTCAGCGCGCAGGCGGCGTCGGCCACGCCTCCCGGGATCCCGTCGAAGGCGACAGCGCAGTCGCAGCTCAACGCTCTGACCGTAGCGACGCAGGGCTCGACAAGCGGCTACTCGCGTGACCTTTTCCCACACTGGATCACGATCAGTGGTAGCTGCAACACCCGGGAGCAGGTGCTCAAGCGCGACGGCACCTCCGTCGTCGTCGACAGTTCCTGCGCGGCCACCTCAGGTCGCTGGTACAGCCCCTACGACGGCGCGACCTGGACCGCGGCGTCCGACGTCGACATCGACCACGTCGTGCCCCTCGCCGAGGCGTGGCGCTCCGGAGCCAACTCCTGGACGACCAGCCGCCGGCAGAGCTTCGCCAATGATCTGAGCCGCCCACAGTTGATCGCGGTGACGGACAACATCAACCAGTCCAAGGGTGACCAGGACCCCTCCACGTGGCAGCCGTCCTTGCCGTCGTACCGGTGCACCTACAGCAAGATGTGGATCACCGTAAAGTACAACTGGAGCCTGCGGCTGCAGTCTTCGGAGAAGTCCGCGCTGCAGACCATGCTCAACACCTGCAGTTCCTGACCAAACCCTGGCCGGCACCGACGCCGGCCAGGGGTCCGTCGTTCGCCTGGCACCGGGGCGCGTTGGCGCGACCATGCTCGATGTGGGGGAGCGCTTCGGCTGCGTCGGCGAGTCACGCGACGCGCCGGTTGCGGTCCTTGCGCCTCCGGCGGGGGCGCTCCGGCTCCAGGATGGCCGGAGGCCGTCTGCGGCCGCCGGCTCCGAGGGTGGTGGCGGTAGCCATCCTGTCTGCCATCGACCCGGGCAAGCCGAGCAGTTCGCCGCCCGACCCGCCAGCGTCCGTACGAGCCGTCAATGTCCGCGGGCCGTGGCGGGCCGGGCGGCGACCCGCTCCCCGGGCGGGCGGGTCGATGGCAGACAGGATGGCGTTCGGGGGAGAAGTAGGTCGCCTCGCTGCCCGACGTCGACCGGTGCTGGACCGTGTGCCCAGCTTGGTTTCACGGCTTCGGTTAGGGTCGATGGCGCAGCGCATTGGGTCCCGGCCACGGATGAGGTGACAGGTATGGCAAGGACTGTGCAGATCCGTATTTACACGGTCCGCGCGGGGCTGCTGGATGAGTGGGTAGATAGGTGGCAGCGCTTGGTCGTCCCGCTGCGTCGTGATCTTGGTTTCGAGATCCACGGGTCGTGGAAGGACCGCGCGCGGAATCAGCACGTCTGGGTGATCTCCCATGATGGTCCTGAGTCGTTCGATGAAGCCAACGCGGCCTACTGGTCCTCGGAGCGTCGCAAGGCGCTCGGCTTGGACCCGGACGATTACCTGGTGGGCGAGGAGACCCGCGAGGTCGAGCAGACGCTATGAGTCCGCGTCGCCGGGCAGTAGGTGCGCCTGCCGCTCGTCCTCAGTAAGCGCGCGGAACACCCGTGAGCGCGCTACTGCGGTCAGCTCGGCCAAGTCGACGGATTCTTCCCAGACGCGGGCAGTGCCGTCCGTCGAGCCAGTCGCGACCTGTCGCCCGTCCGGCAACCACGCGAGGCTGGTTACGTCGTCGCGGTGCACGCCGATCACCTCACCTTGGTTGTTGTCCGCGCTGCCCCAGACCCGTACCGTGCGGTCATCGGAGCAGGACGCGAGGCGCTGGCCGTCCGGTGCCCATGCCACTGCGCGGACGCGCTTGTCGTGGCCGGTCAATACCCGCGGCTGGTCCGTGCCGGTCAGGTCCCAGACGCGGACGGTCCAGTCGGCGGAGCAGGTGGCAAGCCTGCTCTCATCGGGTGCCCAGCTGATCGCGTCGACGTAGTTCTGGTGACCGGAGTGGACCGTGCTGTCGCCGGGGTGCTCGATGTCCCAGACCCGGACGGTTCGGTCGTCGGAGCCGGAGGCGAGATAGCGGCCGCTCGGGGACCAGGCGAGCGCTCCTACCCAGTCGGCGTGTCCGCGCAGGACGCCAGCAGAACTGCGTGTGCGGATGTCCCACACTCGCACTGAATTGTCTTTGCAGCCTGCTGCCAGCCGGCACCCGTCCGGTGACCAGGCCAACGATTCGACCTCAACCCCGAAGCGCACGTCGTCGTCGGCTCCGTTCAGGTGGGCTGAGCCGTCGCGCAGGGCCACGGCGATCACGTCGGCTGTCGGTGAGCAGGCAAGGGCTACGACCGGTTCCGGCCACGTCGTCAGGGCGGACGTGCCGTCCGGCTGCCAGATTCGTACGGTGCCGTCTGCGCCACCGGTCACGATCCTCCCCGTCCAATCCAACGCGAGGGCAGTCACCGGTCCGTCGTGTCCGGCGAAGAGCCGACGTTCAGCGCCACGCGGCTGGATCGTCCACACCCGGGCGGTGCCGTCACCGGAACCGCTGAGCACCCGACGCCCGTCCGGGGACAGTGCGATGGACCAGGCGACCTGGGAGTGCCCGCGTAGCTCGGCTAGCTCCCTCAGCCGGTTGACGTCCCAGGCGCGGATGCTGCCGTCGCCGCTGGCGAATACGACGGTGCGCCCGTCGGGGGACCAGGCGACCGACCAGACGGGTGATCCCTGACTGCCGATGACGTGTCGGGTATCGCCGGTCGCCAGATCCCAGATCCGTACGGTCTGGTCACCGGACCCGGTGACGAGCTGGTTGCCGTCAGGGGACCAGGCAACGGCCTCGACGAAGTCACCGTGCCCCATCAGCCTCTGCTCCGCTTTAGCGGTGGTGAGGTCCCAGACGATGACGGACCGGTCGTGGGAGGCGGAGGCCAGCCGCCGTGAGTCGGGGGCGAACCTCAGGCCCCACACGTCCCCTTCGTGGCCCACCAGATGAGCGGCAAGCCCCCAGGTCGCGGTGTCCCAGACCTGGACCGTCCGGTCCCGGCTTGACCCGGCGAGGCGGGACCCGTCTGGTGACCACGTAACACCGCGTGCCACGTCTCCGCAGGGCAATACCGCGACCGTTTCCGCCGTTGCCGCGTCCCACACCCGGATCGTGCCGTCACGGGAGGCGGTAGCGACCCGGGTAGCGTCGGGGGACCAGTCGACGGCGTCCACCATGCCGGTGTGCCCGCGCAGCACCCGGACAACCGTGCCAGTGTCGGCGTGCCAGATCCGCGCGGTGCCGTCTCTGGACGCGGTCGCCAGATGCGCGCCATCCGGTGACCAGGCGACCCCCCGGACGGCATCGGTGTGCCCGGCGAGTACCGCCTCGGTGTGGCTGAACGCCAACGCTGCCATCAAGGCCCGGCGGGCGACCGGCGTGGGGGGACACTCCTGGAGGGCGGCCGAGGTCAGCAGCACCGCGAGCTCCGGGTACCGGTCGACGTTGCCGAGCGCGAACTGACCGATCGTCTCCGACACCCGGTGCAGGAACGCGGTGTCCCGGCTGCGGGAGGCGTTCACCAGGGCACGTGCGGCGGGGCTGTCCTGGCCGGCCGACTCCATCGCTTCCAGCCACTGCCCGGCCAACTCAAGCCGTTCCCCGGTGAGGAGGTAGTCGGCGCTGCGCCCGGCGTGCACCCAGTCCGCTGCCCACCGTTCCAGCTCGGTACGCCGGCGCAGCTGCTCCGCCCGCGCTTCCACTTGCTGGCGCAGCGGCGCCCACTGGCGGAACAACGCCTCGTGCGCGACCTGCGCGTACGGCTCACCGTCGGTCACATCGGTGTTGAGAAGCCGGGAGTCGGTGAAGACGGCGATCACCCGACGCTGACTGTCGGAGAGGTCCCGCAGGGGCACCCGGCGTCGGGTCGGCTCGGTGCCCTCCATCGCTACCAGACGGAGCAGGGTGTCCAGGACGTCCTCGGTGCTGCTTTCGTGGCGCAGGTCCGCCATGACGCTGTCGGCCTGGCGGCTCAAGGCCCCGGCGACGCCGCCGAGTGCCTGGTAAGCCTGGCGGGTAGCCGTCTGCCCTGGCCCCGCCGCCCGGTGCAGCTCCTGAAGCAGGTACGCCAGCAGTGGCAACGCGTCCGGTGTAGCGGTGTCGGCGACGATCTGGTCGACGAGCCCCTCTTCGAAGCGCATTCCGGCGAGCTGGGCTGGCTGCTCGACGACTGTGACGAGGTCCGCCGGCCGCATGGTCCCCAGCGCGACCGGGCTAGCGAACAGCGCCGGGCGCGGCCCGGCGAGAAGATCGGCGAGGAACTCGACGCGGAGCGTCGCGACAACCCAGAGCCTCCGGTCGGCGTCGAGTGCCGTCACGATCTGCTCCAGGAACGTCGCCTGTTCGGCGGTACTGGATAGTGTTACCAGTTCCTCGAGCTGGTCGAGGATCAGCAGGACACGCCCGTGTCGATGGCCCTTTCGAGCCCGCCAGGCGGTCAGGTGTCGGGCGAGGCTGTCCGGCCGGGACCGCACCTCCCGCAGCGCGGAGGCTCGGTCGGCTGCGCCCAGTGTGACCGCCAGGTCCGCGAGCACACCGAGCGGTTCACCCGCCGGCGTGACCGCTGGCAACACCTGCCACCGCCCCTCTCGCAGCCGCGGAACGATGCCGGCGTGGACCAGGGAAGATTTGCCGCTGCCGGAGGCACCGGTGACGCAGACGAACCGGGCGGACGCGCCCAGGCCCAGCTCGTGTAGGCGTCGCACCAGGTCGGCGACCTGCTCATCCCTGCCGAAGAACACCGACGCGTCCTGCTCAGTGAACGCAGACAACCCGGGAAAGGGGCTGCGATCCGACCGCCACATCGGCCGCGGACTGCGAGGCGCCTGCCACCACAGCACCAGACCGTTCCCGACGATCAGCACCACCAGCAGGACGATCAGCGCCGGACCGGCAACCTGACGGATCCCGGCGCTCAGTGGTGAAGTGTCGGCATTGGCGAAGAAGTTGGCCGCGATCTCCAGCAAGACGGCGATGATCAGCAGCGACAGTTGAAGGGCGATGGGTGGACGTCGACTCGGCCGCACCAACCCCCCAACGATGATCCTCGACAGGACCACGGTAGCCGGTATGTGCCCGCATCAATAGGTCGCCGCGGCGCCTTGCAAGCTCCCGGCTCGTAAAGCGTCACCGCATCGCCCTGGGGGAGCCGGGATCCTGTCGTCGCGCGCTACTCATCCTCAAGCAGCCGAATAGTCCGCTCGGAGCTTGCCTCGGGCCGTGCTCGTTGCGCGAGAGAAGTTGACGCTGCAAGATCGATTCGTACTTGGCGAGAAGGTGCTCGCCGGGGTGATCTTGAGCGCGTCATACATGGTCATACCCGCATCGTGCGGGCAGCTACCCCTGCCCAGCGATAACCCATCCAGCCGATCTCTTGTAGAGCTTGACCGGTCGGCTCCAGCGGATATTCTTTCGACCTCGGCTCTCTCTGTGTGCCTGCGGTTGGTGTAGAGCAGGCGGTTCGTCAAGCTGGTCGCCCCTCACCGGTCGACCCATCCTCGCCCGACCTGAGCTTTGCGCCCTACGGACCTGACGATCAGCTAGGGGAGTAAGCGGATCATGAACGATAGTGTTGCGATTATCCCTCCCCGCGACGACGAATTGGTCCGCCGCGTTGGCTGGGAGCTCCTCGAGCAGGGCTTGAATCGAGGCGGATCCCTTTTCACGCCCGGGTGGCCAGTCTGGAGCGCGGAAACAGCGGAAGAGCTGTTCCACCTGTACAACGAACGGGTCGATACCGGCACGGACTCGTTCCTGGTCAAGCTGCACAGGCAACTCGAGCCTGGATCCGACCTCGCGATCCAACTGACAGCGGAGCTGCTGACGCTGCAGGGACTACCGTTGATGAACCTGAGCGCCGGCAAGCTGCGCGAACGGGTAAGCACAGTGCTCGGCTGGATGAAGGAACCAGTTGCCATCCCGGAGCAGGTGCTGGCCGCGTTCGAGCAGGGGACATGGAACGGCGGCATTGGCGGCCACACGATGATTTGGAAGTGGCTGGCGGACGCAGTCGTCCTCCTGTCTGACTGGTGGACCATCTCCCCCGACCGCCGGCAGCGTGCGCTGGCCGACCCCTGGGAGTGGCAGTCCCTGTTGGACGAGGCCAACATCGTTCCATCCCTGCGAGAGTCGCTGCTCTATCTGCGGTTTCCCACGCACTTCCTGCCGATCGTTAACACCGGGCACAAGCGGGCGATCCGCGACGCCTTCAGCGATCCAGGCGATCGCACGCCATCTATCAACCGCGATCTGCTCGGGATCACCGCCAGAATCCAGAGCGAGACCGGCCAGCCAGTGGACTACTACCTGCAGCCATTCGTGAATCAGTGGCGAGTCAAGGAGAGGCCGCCCGGTGAACGGCGAGCCTGGCTGATCCGTCCGGGTCACGGGGGTCCCAGCCTGTTGGCTGACTGGCTGAAAGACTCGTTCGTATCCCTAAGTGCCGCGCATCTCGGGGATGTCGCGTTAGGCGCGTCCCGGGCCGACATACGGTCGGCCGTGGATACCGGATACCGGCACCTCGACTACGCCCAACGTGTCAGCTACGCCAACGAGTTCCATGCTTTCCTGAGCCAGATGGAAAGCGACGACATCGTGACGACGCTCATTGACGACCGGATGTATCTGGGAATCCTTGCCGGTGGGCCGGAGTTTCGTCCGGCCGCAGCCGGTAGCGAGCTGCGCCGGCCGGCCGAATGGGCCGTCGCGTCGCTCGAGGCTGCCGCGCTTCCCGCACCCCTGCCAGCGGAGCTGGATCAACAGGGAAACGTGGTCGATCTGACCGGTGCACTGCCCGTGCTGATCGAGCTCTTCGAGTCAATCAGCCAGGTAGAGCAGGAAACCGGCACGGCAAGCACGGCGAATGTCGTGGACCGAGCAGTCGGCCCTTCCACCCTGAAGCTCAACGCCGCCACCGTGGCGTTGGCTGAGCATGTACACATGAGCACCGACTGGCTCACCCGGCTGGTCGACCTCTGGCAGGAGCGGTCGCAGATCATCCTGTACGGCCCACCAGGCACCGGCAAGACTTACCTGGCCCGAGCGCTGGCGGGCCACGTGGCCGAGCGGGACGCGATACGCCTCGTGCAGTTTCACCCGTCGTACGCCTACGAGGACTTCTTCGAAGGGTTCCGGCCGGTCGAGAACGTCGAGGGCGGCGCAGTGAGCTTTGTCAAGACACCAGGCCCGCTGCGGGAGATCGCTTCGCAGGCAAGAAACGACCGGCACCGCCCATACGTGCTGATTATCGATGAGATCAATCGGGCGAACCTGGCCAAGGTCTTCGGTGAGCTGTACTTCTTGCTCGAGTACCGCGAATCCACGGTGCGGCTGCAGTACTCGCCGTCCGAGGCGTTCAACTTGCCACCCAACGTGTTCATCATTGGGACGATGAACACGGCTGATCGGTCGATCGCGATGATCGACGCGGCCATCCGACGCCGCTTCGCTTTCGTCGAACTGCACCCCGACGAGGATCCGGTTCGCGATGTTCTCGGGAGTTGGCTTGCCGCCAACGGCCGCGAGGACGACGAGCGTGCCGGGCTGTTGGTCTCACTCAACACCCTGATCGGTGCCCAAGACCACGACTTCAAGATCGGGCCTTCGTATCTCATGCGGCCCGGCCTCGACGATGAGGCTGCGCTCCAGCGCGTCTGGCGGCACGATCTGCTCCCGCTGCTCGAGGAGCACTACTACGGTCGACTCAGCCGGGCGCAGGTGCACAGCCGATTCGGACTGGCTGCGGTCCGTGCCCAAGCCGCTTCCGTCGACGTTGCCGATGATTCGGATGACGTGCGGTAGCAGTGGACAGCGTGGATGCGATCGTCCTGCCCGAACTGGATACCGGTGGTGTGCTGCGGTCCCTCGACGACGCTCAGGTTCGGATACTCCGGGCCTCCGGCCTGGTCAAGCTGACCCCCGAGGGCAGGAGTTGGCGTATTCGACCCGGCGGCAAGGTGGGCGCGGTCCGCGCCGTTGACCTCGACGTCCAGGTGCAGCCGAAGGTCGGCGTGGTGAGGCTGCTGTTCTTTCTCGGGTACGCGAAAGATCCGCGGTTCCGCCCGGAGGACGTAACTGCGGCACCGGCGTCAGGACTGTGGCCGGCAATGGCCGAGTCGTTGATCCGGCAGGCCGAGCGGGCCCTCGCTGGTGGTCTCCTGCAGGGGTACACCTCGTTCGAGGAGGCGCTTCCGCTGATCCGGGGGCGGGTCCGATTCGCCGAGCAGTTCGCCCGCCGGCCAGCCATACCGCTGCCGATCGAGGTGCAGTTCGACGACTGGACCGTCGACATCGTCGAGAACCGCCTGCTCCGCACCGCTGTACGCCGAATGTTGGCCGTGCCCCGGCTCCTGCCGTCCGCACGGGAGCGGCTAGAGCGGCTGGACGCACGCCTTGCCGGGGTACCGATCCTTCCACCCCATGCGCCGGTTCCCCTATGGAGCCCCAGTCGGATCAACATGAGGTATGTGCCAGCACTCCGGCTGGCCGAGCTGATCCTCGATAACCAGTCCGCTGAGCCTGTTGCCGGCGGCATCGCAATCGCTGCCTTCGCCGTCAACATGGCCACAGTCTTCGAAAACTTCGTCGCCGCCGCGATCCGCGAGGCGCTCGGATCCTGTCCGGGAGTGGTGGAGGAGCAGTATCGGACGTATCTGGATGCCGAACAGAGCATCCCGATTCGGCCCGACCTGGTCTATCTGGTCAACGGCCGGCCCGTCGCGGTGTTCGATGCAAAGTACAAGCTTGAACATCCAACGTCGGGTTTTCCGAACGGAGACACCTACCAGATGCTCGCCTACTGTGCTGCCCTCGATGTGCGAACTGGATGGCTGGTATACGCGAAGGGAACGACTCCGCCGGAGCGTAAGCACATTCGGAATACGACGATAGAGATTATCCATCACCCGCTCGACCTCTTGAGGCAGCCGCACGAGATTCTCGATGACGTTGCGGCGCTGGTCCGGCGCGCAGCCCCGCGGAGCGCCTAGTGAGGAAGGCGACGACTTGTGTACGGCCGGTTAACGACAGAGCGGCGGGGCAGCTGATCGCCGCGGACCGGGTCATCCCCGTCCGACGACATCGCCGGCTCGTTGCCCGCGATGGCATGCGCCGTTACGGCGGTGCGTCTCTGTGAACAGGATCCGATCATCAACGTGCGGAGAGGCGCTGGCTGACGATCTCCAACGCCTCTCCCGGCCCGGGCTCCCGTGATATCTCACGACCGTCTCACGGACGGTTTGGCAAGGCCCGACAGAGCCTGGCGTGACGCGGACCTCCAATCGTTCATCGACCTGCATGTTCGGCACGAGCCGGGATCGTCCGGCAAGCCCCGGCAGACCCGCTAGTTCACTGGGGGTCAAGGGGTCGTCGGTTCGAATCCGGCCGTCCCGACAGCACGAAAAGAGGCCGTCGACCGGGATATTCTCCCTGGTCAACGGCCTCTAATTCGTACTGGAACAGTGGAGATTTGCTGATCTAGACGGCGCGTAGCTGGGGACCACTTGGGGACCGGCGAGCCTTCAGGTGAGCGCTGAGGGCTGTTCCAGCGTCTGTGATCGACTGCCGATCAGGGTGCAGGTATCGCTGTGTCGTCGTCAGCGACCCGTGACCGGCGATCTTCCGCAGTACATGCACCGGAACCCCGGCGTCGGCCATCCAGGTCAGCCCGGTGTGCCGTAGGTCGTGCCGTCGCAGGTGTTCGTAGCCCAGCTTCGTCACCACCTCATCCCAATGGGTCGCATCCCGCAGCACAGCAGTGCTGATCCGTCCCCCGCGCGGCCCGGTGAACAGTCGGGAGTGCGGCTCGGTGACCGAGTCCAGGCGGCGAGCGACGATCGGTCGCACCTCTTCGATCAGCGGCACCATACGGGCGCGCTTTCCCTTGGTGCCCTTGTCGATTAGGCCACCGGGGCCGGGCGTGGTCTGCCGGCGCACGGTCCACATCCACGTTTCCCGGTCGATGTCCTCGGCGCGGACGCCGGAAACCTCGCCGATACGGGCGGCTGTGCACGCGGCGAAAATCGTCACGTCGCCCCAACCGGGGAACCCGTTCGTGGACCGCTCGACCAGTGCGGCGGCGAGCCGTGTCAGGGCTTCCCAGTGGGGCAGAGCCAGAGTGCGCGGGTTGTCCAACTCGTCTTCTGCCCGCTGGTATTCGCGCTGCCACCCGGTGACCTGAGCGGGGTTTCGCGCAATGATGCCGTCCCGTACGGCCTGTTGCATTACTCGGACCAGCACGGCAAGGCTGTTCTTGACCGTCGATCGGCTGCACTCGTCGGCGATCCACCCATGGACGGCCCGATCTACCGCGCCGTTGGTAATCATTCGAATCGGAATGTGCCCGAGGGCCGGCACGACCCGCTTACGCCAACCGGCGAGGTGCGGGTCTAGCGTCTTCCGTTCCAGGCCGCGCAGCGCCAGCGTCATCACGCTCTCGCCGTACTCGGCCAGTCGCTTCGTTGCCGCGAGCGGGTCGACGCCTCCTTGCGCTGCGCTGACCAATGCGTCGATCCACGCCTGCGCCTCTTCCGGTGTCGCCACCGACGTTGACTTGGACAGGCGGCGCTTGGTCGTTGGGTCGACCCACCGGACCCGCGCCCCGTAAGGGCGCTCCCGACCTGCTCGCATCTCCACGTCGGAGGCGAGCTGTACGCCGATAGGCGGTTGCTGTGGAGGGGCCATCAGGCTGCCCTCGGGTGGACCCGGCGGGCAGAAAGCCACCGTTCCACGTCGGCCGTCGCGTACTTCACCACGCGGTCGGAAATCTGGATGAACGGCGGACCCTGCAAGGGCGGAACGGTACGCCACCGCCGGATGGTCGACGGGTCGACGTCGAGCAGCTCGGCAAGGTCTTCGGTGGACATGAACAGCTTGGGCGAAAGCCGGATGGTGCCATTCGCTTCCGGAGGGGCGTGCCTTTCCGGTGCGGGATTCTGCGTCACGAGTAGCACGGTGAGGGCCTTTCGGTCGACATTGGTCGCATGTGGAGAGTCGGGTTGGCGGCGCGGCGCACTTTCCGAAGACCTCGACCCGCATCCCGAGAGCCCGTACGCGGCGTCCAAGGTCGCGGCTGAGCACATGGTCGCGGCGTATGCGGCGACTGGAGCAATCGGGGCAGTTGTCCTCCGGCCCTTCAACATTGCGGGAGCCGTCGACGGCGTCACCGATACCGATCGCGCACGGATCATCCCGAACGTCTTCCGCGCGATCACCGGAGAACTCGACCACGTAACCCTCAATGGCGACGGGGCAGCAGTGCGAGACTTTGTGCACGTCGCCGATGTCGCCAGCGCAATCCGGCTCGCTCTGGCCGTTTGCACGCCAGGTGCTAGCCAAACCATCAACCTTGGCTCGGGCATCGGAACGAGCATGGCCACCGTGGTAGCCACCGCCGAACAGGTCACCGGCCATCCGGTGACCGTCCGCCGTCAACCGCCAAAGCCTGAACCGCCGGTCTTGATCGCCGACGTTAGTCGCGCTCATACCGCTCTCGTGTGGACGCCAGCAAGGTCGAAGCTGAGTGAGATTCTTGCGGACGCATGGGAGGCATGGCCGCGAGGCTAATTCCTGCCCGCGCTGCAACTAGCAGCGGGTATGGGTGCAACATAGCCGAACACCGGCGCGAAGCCCGCACACGGGGGCGCTGTACCTCAAGGTGCGGGACGGTGTGCATCGAGCGCCTGAATTAGATGCGACATGCGTTGTAGGTCGTTGGTCAGTGAACCGAACTGGTAAGGGCATCCCGGGTGATCTCGAAGGCCACCACCGAACGCTGAGATGCGATACTCGTCGAATTTCTCGATGAGCGCCGCTGGGCTCAGGGTAAGAAGTCCGAACCGCGCAAGCTCGGGCTGGACCCTGAGTACACCTGCATCCCGAGTCAGGAAGACATGGAATCGGTTGCTTACTGCTTGGTGGACTAGTTCGCGATCGGCTCCCTCTGGGAGCTGGTCCAGCACCGTTTCGGCACTTGTTGTTACCTCATCGGAGAATAAGCTCAACTGGCCGGGAATCTCTCGCGGAATGCCTGCCCTGTCGCCTTGGTACCACGAACGAAAGTCTCCTCCCTCTGCCCACCTCCTTCCGCTTTCCAGGCATAATGCCTGCACGATCTGTGCAATTGCGCGTTCCCGCTCAATTCTGCGACTCTCTGTGAGCCTCTTCTTGGCGTCGTCGATTGTCCGGGGAAAGATGTGGAAGCTGATATCGCGCATAGACCAAGCGTCAATCAGCCCGCCAAGCGCGACGACGTCGTTCCGATACTTCCCATGAGGGACGTTCACTTCCTCGTCATCCCAAAGCGTTAGACCGTGCTGTTGATAATCGATCAGAATATTGGTATCCCAAACGATGTTCAGTGGGCCGCATTCCTGTCGACCCAGGAAAATGCCGGGGCAGGCGGCGTAGCAGAAGCCGAGGCCGTTCATCGATGCCATTACGTGATGATGGCTCATCGACAGTCCTTGCGCCAGAGGGCTCAGGGTCCCGCTGAAGGTGTCGGCGCACTAGTGGCGTGAGCAACCGGCGAGGGGACGTGAGGCCGGAGCGCCAGCCGTGACGGATTGGCGCGGCAGTAGTAGTAAGTGAAGAATTGCCCCTGCGGGCTTCCGCAGGGGTTGCGTCACGCCCGCGGGGCATCCGTCATCGGTCGCCGCGGTGGATGCGTCAGCCCCCGTCTTGGCGCCGGGGTTGCGTCACGGCCAGGTGGCATCGGTCGTGACGCACCCACTGCGGACCGACGGATGAGGGTACGGCGTGAGCTGCGACGTGCGAGGCTGCTGCTCGGCTCACACTTGCTTTACCGTCGGCGTGTTCATGGAGGAATACTGGACCCATCGAATTCCGCACGCCAACCCCTGCTCGAAATTCTAATTATGCGCCGGGAAGATGGTGGCGATTCTTGGGATCAGGATTGTTGTGTATGGTCCAGTCTCCGGCACCCATCAACTTAAGTAAGTGTTGGCTATATATCTTCCTGATGTCCCATAGCTTGCTAGTAACCGTACTCTTGGATGATGGAGAGAGTGCAGCCTGATAATAGTAAGGAATTCTCCTCCTCGCCTTCTCTGCGATCGTAAGATGCTTAAGAATTTGAATAATCAGTTCGCTGATAGGGTTCGTCCGGGGAATGTCCATCGGTTGATCGAAGATCGTATCCCACTTCTTCCAGCGCATGAAGTAAGTTGTTGCGCAGAAATCCCCATCTGCAATCCCCTTGGCATCGATGAATGGCCTGTCGGGATCCAGTCCGGGCTTTTGTGGTACTAGTCCGTGGAATTCTTTGGTCCACGTGGTCAGGTTGCTGACGCAGATCATATCTGGGAGTTCGCTGGGGTGCTTCGACTGCTGAAGCTCAGCATCTATCAACGCATCGACATCCTCGGCAGGGTCTTTCGACTTCCAGCCATGGGCGTGAGCAAGAAGCCCATAGCAAATAGGACTGAATGCCTCGTCGAAATAAGTGCCCCAGTTCTGCCGCGCTCCGGCTATCGCGCTTATTTTCGCGGCGTTGGAAAAGAATTTATTTATGTGAGGCCTACGAAGAGTGTTCTTGCACTCGAAGGCTGCAAGCACGCCACCTGCTAGATAAAGCTTCTTCTCGCGCAATTTCCGGGGGTAGTCCGGGGAAAGTACCACAATGTCGAGCTGAGGACTCGCCGCGCCATTCCATCCCAATATCCGACCTTTAGTGGTGACGTAGAGGTCGGGTGGTAGCCAGTCAGTAAGGAGATTCGCCCAATTTGCTTCGCCTTCGTCTCCGGCTGTCCCGGGATCCTCGGAAGATCGGGCGTAAATGCGTCGATATTCGGAAGCCAATTCGATTGACACGTTCTCGAAGAAGGCTCTGAGTTCATGATTCTCGGGCACAAGACGATTTTTCCTCGGGGTGCGAGCCTTGGCAAGCACCGGAGTCCTCGAAGAGTACTTGCCGCTGATCTTGTGCTGGCGCGGAAACAAGGTGAGGCCGGCGGTTGCCAGGCGTGTAAGCGTCCGGGAACGCCCGGGGACCACACGGCCCCGGCCTGCTGGCGATTGACGGGCGACAAGACTTTGAAGACCTCGGGGCTCCGCCCCGAACCCCGGCCCTCCTCAGAGATGCCGCCGCAGATCACCTCGCCGGGCACCACAAGGGCTACCAGTCTCTCCGGACGGGGACAAGGTGGAGCGCCCTACCGGACGAACGACCTTGTCCCCGTCCGGAGAGACTGGACGGACTGGCGACTGCCCGACGAGGAGTCCGCCCTCTACCCTCACCGTATGACCGAGGTGCCATGGTGGGGCGTGCCCGTTGTCGCCGGAGTGTTTACGTTGATCGGCGTTGTTGCAGCACAAGCAGTTGCTGTTGTCCTTGATCGCGCACGAGCAGAGCGGGAGGACGCCGTGCGCTGGCATGCTGATAGCCGCCGCGTCTACGCTGCGTTCCTGGCTCAAGCGCACAAGATCTACGTCAAGGTAATTGCCGAATGGAAAAAGGATAGCGGCTGGAAAAGCTATCACGACGACCTGCAGGGTCTACTCTTTCTGCGTGAAGAGGTGACGCTGACGGGATCGGGGGAAACTTGGGCAGTGGCGGGAAGAATTTTCGAGGAACTGGTAATGGTTACCGATTCGCGGGAAGCGCGTTCTGAGGTCGACTACCAGAGCTTTATTGATAACTACAATGCTGAAATCCAAAGCTTCATTTTGGCTGCGCGGGCCGAATTGGGAATAAGGAATAGAGCAAATATCTCGCCGCTGCCGCGCACCCCAAAAGAAGACACAGATCTGGATGGAAGCAAGCGCCGCTATCTGCGCGTCCTACCGCTCAGAAAGAAGGTCAGGGGTGCGGGCGTGCCACCGGTGGGCCACAAGGTGGCGTCATGGGAGCCCTACGGGGCCGCTGTCCATCAGGCCGACCAGGGCACGCCCGAGTTCTGACCTGATCTTGTCTAATTTCCAAGCTGATTGTCGACCTGCGCCCCGTTTGGCTCGTACAGCCATTCGTACAGCCAAGCCGACAGACCGAGCCGGTCATCAGTGGACGCGAGTCGACGGGACGAGCAGGTCAGCCGCAGTAGCCGACGCTGGCCGACCGGCGGTCTTGATCTTTGCAAAGCAGGGGAGCGAGGCGTGCCCGCTCCGTGCCCGATGGACCGTGTGGTGAGGGTCGGCGGCGCTCAGCTCTTGGACGTGCGACCGGGGACCAGGAGGGGACCACACGTCGTGCGTGATGGTGGACGGCATGCCGTCGACTGCACGGCCTGATCTTGGGGACAGCGTGCGTGGCGTGCGGGAACGCTTAACAAAGCGTCCTGGGGGTCAAGGGGTCGTCGGTTCGAATCCGGCCTTCCCGACCGATTGACCTGGGAAGATGAAGATCTTCTCGGGTAACGGCGGTAACATCCGGTAACGGATGATCTTCTTTGGCGGTAACGAAACATACCGTTGGCCGCCGACCTGCTGGCGAGTGAACGCTCTGATCTGCCGCTTTATCTGGATCGCGGATGAAGCGGCATTGGTGTTCTTGATTCCGAGTTAAGCGCTGTAGACGTTGAGCCCTTTTCAACGTGATCTTGCAGGTCGGTCCAGGTCGTCAGGGGTTCTGATCGATAGGGCGAGGCTCCAGGTAGGACAGCAGATCGACCAAGCCCGATGCCCGACCGGGAGCCTCGCCGTGCTGTCCTACCACGCCACGATCCGCTGTCCAGCCGGACCCTGAACCACCTCGCCGACCGCATCCGCAACCACCGCCAGCAGCGCGAATCCCGGTGGAGGCGGCTGAATCCGGGCCGCCAGGCCCTCTAGCCCTGGCCCACCTGCACAACGGCGACACCTACACCCGCCTTGCCGCCGGCCGACGGCAGCCTGTACCTGTGGGCCGGCCGTGCCCAGGATTCCGCGCCGGACCGAGCTCGCTTCCGGCCTCCGCTTCGACGTGGTGGGCCCTGAACGATCGGGCCTTGGTGCGACTGCTGAACGTTCGGTCATAGTGGACGCCCTGTGCGCCCACCCGCGCGTATACCGTGACGGGCAAGCATAGGCAGGTATCGATTGCAGAGGGGGGCGTCGACATGGCGTTATCAAGACGGGTGGCCCTTGCGGCATCCTGGCTGGTAGCGGGAGTGGGCGCGCTGACCGCCCTCGCCATGATCTCTGTGGTGCCTGGTAGCGCCTCGGCGGACACCGTGGCAGGTGGATGCCGGGCGACGGCGCGTACCGACTCGCATTGGGGCAATGGTCCGACGAGCGGCGCGGTCGTCGTCGTCACGGTCACCAACACCGCGACGACGCCCGCGACGACCTGGTCGGTGACGTGGACGCTGACGGACGGCCAACGGGTCGTCAACGCGTGGAACGCCACGGTCAGCACGTCGGGCCAGACGGTGACCGCGGTCAACCTCGCATGGAACGGCAGGCTGGCTCCGGGCGCCTCCACGACGTTCGGGATGCAGCTGGCCGGCTCGAGCTCGGCACCGGCGTTGAACTGCAGTAACAATGCGGTGTCACCGCCCTCCTCGCCGCCGGTCTCCAGCTCGGCGCCGGAGCCTGAGGACGTCAGGGTCACCGAGGCCGACACCCGGACCGCGGTGACCCTGGTCCTCGGGCAGACGCTCGGCGTGTCCCTGCCGTCGAGCTACCTACCGATGACGTCCACCAGCCCGGCGTTGACCCTCGTGTCGAGCAGCGGCGGATACCCCACCGGTCATCCGCTGACCGCGCTGTTCCGGGCGGTCGGTACCGGTTCGCTCGACCTGTCCACGGTGAGCGACGACCCGTGCTTCCACACGACGCCACCGTGTGCGAGACCGGTCCTGCAGTGGACGGTTCACGTCAACGTCGTCCCCGCGTCGCCGGCCGGAGACGTCAACCTGACCCAGGCCGCGAACCGGACCACGGTCAATCTGGTCGTCGGGCAGACACTCGGCGTGTCGCTACCCGCGAACTACCGGCCGTTCACGTCCGTGAACCCTGCGTTGGCCCTCGTGTGGACCACCGGTGGTTACCCCACTGGGCAGCCGCTCAGGGTGCTGTTCCGGGCGGTCGGGGGCGCCTCGTTCGACCTTTACACGCAGACCGACACGGCGTGCAACCACGACCCCACCCCGTGCCCCGGCCCATACCAGCCGTGGACGGTACGCATAAACACCCTCTACCCGCCGCCGTCCCGCTGACCGGGCCCACAACGACAAGTCGATCACCATGCACCTCGCCGCCACGCGCGCGCCGGCACCGGCGATGATCGTCAGGTATCGGCGCACTCAGGGGAGGCGAATGCCGGGCCTGCGATTGACGCGCCGGCCACAACGGGCGCATGACTCCTACGTCCTGGCGTACTCGCCGTGGCCGCCACCGCTGCCACATCAGCCCGCCGCCGACGCCGTGGACGTACCGAGCTTGGCCGTGTGGGCCGTGGATGTCCAAGCCGCACTGACCCTCCTGGGACGGATCCACGACAGCTGGCACGTCGGACTTCCACACCCGGATCGGCGCTACGCGAGGCTCACCGACCTGGACTCCGCAGGCGCCGACCTCGATCGGGCCGCGATGCTCGACTGCGGCATGACCGGTCGGAGACCCGTACCAACCCCGGCCGGATCCGGGAGCGGGCGTCCCCCGAGAACAGTCGGACTGAGGAACTGGGCGCGTTCTCTGCTCGTTCATCCGGTGCGGAGATCCTCTCAGCGTCCTTCCTTGACCTTGCTATTGCGCTGTCGCCCGAGGGGATCTTGGCGCAACCGATCGCCGGTAACCGACCACGACCAGCCGTGCGGATGACTATCAACCCGTCCGCATGACGGACCCCGACCCTGATTGCTGCTCGTTCCTCTAGCGGCCTGCAGCATGGACGGGGGAGGTGTCCCGGCCTCAGTGTCGCCCCAGCCGCCCGAATGCGTTGCTGCACAACGGGTCTCGATCCGCACGGGTCGCCGGCCATTAAAGACGATGGAAGAGTCGAGCGCGCTCAGCGTCGTCCGTAGCTCCTATGGCCCTCTCTGAATCGCCTCGCCCCCTTCGTCGACTTCATAACGCCACCGCTCGGTAGTCCGGTAGACCGCAACAGTGAGCCTTTTATCCTGCGTAGTGGTTGGCTTCGACGTGGTGCAGCATGAGGATGGCTTGCACGATCGCGGTGGCTCGGCGCGGGCAGCAGCGCAGCTTGACCAGGATCTTCCAGGTCTTGAGCGTGGCGATCGCGCGCTCACCGCAGGCGCGGATCTTCGCGTGCGTGCGGTTTACCGCCTTCTGCCGGCGTGACAGCTTCGGCCGGAACCGGCGCCGCTTGAACGGGGTGCGCACGCTGCCGCGGGGCGCCCTGGCATCCCTTGTCCGCGGAGGTCATGACATCAGCGCTGGTCAAGGCGTCGATGATGCCGTGGGTCCGGGCGGCGGTCAGGTCATGGGTCGAGCCGGGCAACGCGGCCGAGGCCCAGATAAGACGCCCGGCTGCATCCGCGATGACCTGCACGTGCACGCCGTGCCGTTTGTGTTTGCCGGAGTAGTACGGCTTCTGGTCTGCGACCCGGTCGATCGGGATCAGCGTGCCGTCCAGGATCGCGTAGGCCAGGTGCCGGATGCGGCGCATGACGGTATCCAGATCTTCGGCGGTCGCGCTGAGCAGGGCGATCGCTTCCTGGACGTAGCGCCAGGCGGTGGCGACACTGATCTCGAAGCCGGCGGCGAGGCGGGTGTAGGTGTCGCCGTTGCGCAGGTGGGCCAGGGCGAGTAGGGCCTGGTGGCCCGGGGTCAGTCGCCTCCGCCGGGATTTGCGCTGCTGGCGGTGGCAGCGGATGCGGTCGGCGAGGTGGTTCAGGGTCCGGCTGGACAACGGGATCGTGGCGGGGTAGGACAGCATGGCGAGGCTCCCGGTCGGGGCATCGGGTTTTGGTCGATTTGCTGTCCTACCTAGAGCCTCGCCCTCATCGATCACCGCCCCCTGCCGACCCGGGCTGACCTGCAAGATCAGGTTGGAAAAGGCTCCATGATCATCCGCGGGGCCAGGAACTCGACCGACTGGCTGCATGAGTACGAACTCGCTGCATGAACGAAACGCTGAGGATCATGACGTTGCTCATCCCCGCCCGGCCGGAGCTGGCGACGATCTCCTCGACCGCCCTACGGGCTCAGCGAGCCTGACGCGCGATCACGCCACGGTGGTGCCCAGCAAGATGTCGGTCACCACAATCGGTATCCCTCAATGGGAGTCCAGCCGGGCGAAGTGGCGCACAAAAAACCCGCCCTGCCGGCGCCCGATCAAGGGCTGCGGGTATCTACCAGCGAAAAAATCAATACCAAGAGCGCGTTTGAGATGTGGGCTGGTCGGGTGTGCCGCACAGCGCGTCCGATCAATGGGCTCGGCTTGATCAATGGACGCGTTCTGATCGAGTTCGGCGGTAGCTATCTGACCTGTCCGATGCCGAGTGGAGATCATCGAGCCGATGCTCGCGTGTCCGAAGTGGATGGGCAGACCGGAGAGGCATCCCCGCCGGGCCGTCATCGGCGGCATCTTGCACGTGGTGCACACCGGCTGCGCGTGGCGGTGCCCACCGGTCGATTTCCGACCCTGGCAGACCGTGTACGCGCACTTCCCGCCCCCGCCCGCAACGGCGCACCTTCAACACACCCGACTAACCCATACGTGAAACGGCCTCTGCATGCCGTACCACTACTCCCATTGGGGTGGGAGCCAAGGAGTCACCTGACGCGACCGTCGCCAGTCCGATCTGCCAGCAGATCCTCGCCATGTTCCATTACGTCGCCGTGCTGCGCGCGGTCAGGGGTCGACTGGCCAGGCGAAGCGTCAGCTTCGCGACACTCCGAGCGCGGGCGAGAAGTTGTGACTCGCCGATTATCGTTCCTCATGCATACGATCCGCACGGGACTGAGCCCGCCCGGCGACATTAATTGTGAATTGCAATCGGGTTCGCTTACCGCTCCGCAGGCGGCGCAACGCTGCTGCTCAGTGCTGCCGCGTAGGGGATTTGTGGACTCATTTCGGGTCTCAAGAGAGAAGGGGCGCGGCATGTCGTTCTCAAGTCGTTTCCGAATGTCGACCGCCGCCGCCATGGCGACCATCTTGACTGCCGGAACTCTGGCTTTGACTCCCGGGACGTCGCTGGCCGTCGGGACGACACTGTTCAATCAGCCCTTCCACAACAACACCGCGAACGGCGTCGGGGCCGTGGTGCTCCCGGACACGGCACCCGCCACAGGCGGCAACGTCGCGTGTCTGACCGCGGCCGGAAACCCGACGACCGGCCCGCTGTTGAGCTGCCCGACGTCCACGGACCCGCAGGGTGCCGGGAAGTTGCGGCTCACCTCCGCCACCGCCAACCAGATCGGCGGGGTGTTCAGCGCGGCCAGTGTGCCGACTTCGCAGGGCCTGGACATCACCTTCAACACCTACCAGTACGGCGGCAACGCCGACGGGCTGGCCTTCGTGCTGGCCGCGGTGGACCCGGCCAACCCCCGCTCGCCGGCGATCATGGGGCGTGGCGGAGGGTCGCTCGGCTATTCCGCGGCCTTCAACGGCAACACCCTGGGTCTGTCCAACGGTTACATGGGCATCGGCTTCGATGTCTTTGGCAACTTCAGCAGCAGCAGCTATCAGGGCACCGGCTGCACCAACCCGCCCTACATCTCGACGACGGCACGGGTGCCCGGTCAGGTGGTGGTACGCGGACCGGGCCACGACAGGGTGGGCTACTGCGCGATCAACAGCACCGCGGCGACCACCGCGTCGCCGCCGCTAGCGCTGGGCGCGGTGACCCGCGCCGCCTCGCAGGTGCCGGTCGAGGTCGTGATCAACCCGACGGGTGCCGCCTTCACCACCGGCTCCGGAATCAGCGTGCCGGCGGGGGAGTACCGCATAAGGTTCACTCCGGTAGGTGGGGCTGCGATGACTCTGTCGGGTGGCCTGCCCACTGTCGCGGCCAGCTTCTATCCGTCGCCCAGCTGGGTGAATGCCAATGGGATCCCGCGGCAGCTCGCCTTTGGCTGGGTCGCCTCCACCGGTTCGGTGTTTGCCTTCCACGAGATCGACAATGCGGCGGCGACCACCTTCACCGCGGTGCCGGATCTGAACGTGACGCAGACCAGTTACACCGGACCCACACCTCAGCCGGGTGACCCGGTGAACTATTCGATCACCGCCGGGGTCGACCCAGGCGTGGCCGAGACCGCACCGATCTCGGTGACCCAGACGACACCAGCTGGAGTGGTCCCACTCGGGGCCTTCGGCAGTGGCTGGGTCTGCGGAACCCCGGTCGGACAGAGCATCACTTGCCTCAACAGCAACGGGCCCTTCGCCGCCGGTAGTTCCCTGCCGCCGATCTCCGTGGTGGCCATTGTCACCGGAGCCGGAGTGACGCCCGCCCTGATCCAGACCGCGACGGTCGCAACCTCGTCATCCACCGACGCCAACCCCGGTTACTCCTCGTCGACCACGCCGGTCGCCCCACCCCCGACACCCAGCGGAATCACCGTGACACCCGCGCTGAGCTCCGTCGCCGGGGGTATCCCGGTCACCGTTGGTGGCACCAACATCGCCGGTGCTACGGCGATCGAGATCGGTACCACCGCGGAACAGCAGGCCGGTACCCCGGTGACGCTGCTGCCCTGCCAGTCTGGGCCGGCTGCCGGCTGCTTCACCGTCAACGGCGACGGCACTCTGGCCATCTCGTCCATGCCGGCGCGCGCGTCGGCCGGCGCGGTCAACGTCACCGTCGTCACCCGCGGCGTTGCCGCCTCAACCAGCTACGTCTACGCCGCTGCGCCGGCGGCACCGGCGGCGCCCACCGCGACGGCCGGCATCACCAGCGCCACCGTGAGCTGGACCGCGCCCGCCGACAACGGCAGCCCGATTACCGGCTACGTGGTTACACCGATCCGCAACGGGATAGCCCAGCCCACCCAGTCGTTCGACGCGAGCACGACCACCCGGACCCTGGCCGGGTTGACCGCCGGCGCCTCGTACACCTTCCGCGTCGCGGCGGTGAACGCCTTCGGCACCGGCGCGAACAGCCCGCCCTCGAATGCTGTCATCCCCTACACTGTTCCCGCGGCGCCGACCATCACGGCGGTCAGCGCCGGGAGCAACGCCGCCACCCTGAGCTGGAATGCCCCCAGCAACGGTGGTTCCGCGATCACCAGCTACGTGGTTACCCCCTACATCGGTGGGGTCCCCCAGCCGGCGCAGACCTTCCCCGCCGGGTCGACGACTCGGACCGTCACCGGATTGACCGCGGGAACGACGTACACGTTCCGGGTCGCCGCGACCAACGCCGCCGGCACCGGCCCGGCCTCCGCCGCGTCTGCGCCGGTCACCATCAACGCCTCGCCCAGCTTGAACTTCCCACCGCCGCCGCCCGGTGAGGTCGGCGCCGCCTACAGCGACCAACTCACCGTCACCGGTGGAACCGCACCGTTCGCCTGGTCGATCAGCGCCGGCTCGCTGCCTCCTGGGGTGACGCTGAACCCGTCCACCGGACTGCTGTCGGGCACTCCCACGACTGCCGGCAGCTTCTCGTTCACTGTCCAGGTCGCCGACGCCAGCGACCTCACGGCGAGCCGGGCCGCCACGATCGTGATCGCGCCGCCGCCCAGCCTGACGTTCCCGCCGCCGCCGCCCGGCGAGGCGAACGTCGTCTACAGCGACCAGCTCACCGTCACCGGCGGCACCGGGCCCTTCACCTGGTCGATCAGCGCAGGGGCGCTGCCGCCCGGCCTGTCCCTCAACACCGGCACCGGTCTGCTCTCCGGCATCCCCAGCGCCGCCGGCAGTTTCGGGTTCACAGTCCGGATTGTCGACTCGTTCGGGCAGAGCGACACCCGGCCGGCGACCCTGGTGATCCGCCAGACGGCCACTCTGACGCTGACCTCCTCGACGACCACCGTCTCCTTCGGCACCCCGGTCACCTTCACCGCTACTGCGGGGCCGGCACCGGCCACCGGAACGGTGACATTCACCGCGGTCTCCGCCACCGGTAACACCGTCACGCTGGGCACCGTGCCGCTGTCGGGCAACATCGCCACACTCACCGTCGCCCTGCCCGCCTTCAACACGAACACGGTCACCGCCCGCTACGGCGGCGACGCCACTCACGGCACCGCCACGTCGAACCCCGTCACCGTGCAGGTCTCCGCGACCCTCGGTGAACTGATCATCGATCAGTTCCGGTTCTCCGGTCCCGGCGGTGCGGGCGACCAGTACGTTCAGCTCTACAACACCGGACCCGCGATGCCGCTGGCCGGCTTCACCATCGCCTCAGCCACCGGGGCGTCGCTGACCCTGCCGCAGGACGCTCCCACCCTGCCCACGGGACGGTCCTACCTGGTCGCCGCCGCCGGATACTCGCTGAGCACCGTGGCCAGCCCGGACCTGAGCACCGGCGCCCTCGGCGGCGGTGGCCTGAAGATCAGTGCACCGGACGCGGCCGCCACGGTCACCGACGCCGTCGGCTCCACCGGCGCCGGCTTCTACTCCGGTACCCCACTGCCGACCCTGACCGGTGTACCGACCAACCAGTACGCCTGGGACAGACTCACCACCGCCGGCCGACCCGCCAACACCCAGAACAACAACGCCGACTTCAAGCTGATCTCCACCACCGCAACACCGGTTGGCGGCGTTCCGTCGGCCCTCGGCACGCCGGCACCGCAGAACACCGCATCGCCGTACCAGCAGAACGCGGTGCTCCAGTCGACGCTGCTCGCCCCCACCGTGGCCGCCAACGCCACCCCGAACCAGACCTACGTACCGGGCACCGGCGGCAACCCCGGCACCTTGACGGTGCGCCGCACCATCACCAACCGCTCCGCCACCGCCACCATGACCACGACCCGACTGAGAATCACCAGCCTGAGCGAGACGAACGGCGCTCCCCGGCCGGGTGTGCCAGTCCAACCCGCCAACCCCGCACACCTGAGGATCGTCGCCCCGGCGACCCCCACCAGCAGCGTCACCATCCCGGGCAGCGGAACCGTCACCGTGCAGAACCTGTCCGTGGACGCTCCGGCCGGCGCTCCCGGTGGCGGTCTCGGCAGCACCCTGACCGTTCCGTTGCCCGGCGGCACCCTGGCGCCGGGTGAATCGGTACACATCGCGCTGACCTTCGCGGTCGACCAGGGTGGAACGTTCTGGTTCGGATACAACGTCGACGCGCTCAGCACCGAGCCGGGTCTCGCCACACGGACCAAGACGGCCGCACCCGGGCACCAGACCCGCCTCGCGCCTCCCGCCGGACGGGCCGGCGCCGCCGGCCGGGTTTGAGCAGGCTAACCGGAGGCACGGTGGTGGCAGGGCGCAAGCCGACAGCGAGGTCCGAGTCGAGTGCAGTGACCACGCGTGAATGGGTGTTTTGTATTAATGACTCCTTTTCATCCCGATAGGCTGCGAGGATGTGGAGCGAGGGGCATCAGCCGAGGTGACGCGGCGGCCCCCCGTCATCACCGCATCCTTCGGAAACACGGGAACGGAGAGCCGTCAGTGGGAACGCATCACCATGTGGACAACGACATCCGAGCGGGATCGCTGGTAGTCGGCCCACCTCGGCCCTACAGCCCACCTGTCATCAAGCGGCTCGGCACCCTCGCCGAGTTGACCAAGGGCGGCATTGTGGGGCCGGACGACGGATTGGGCGGCGCCGGCGGCGACGGCTCGCTGTGAGCGCCCAGCTCCATCACGTTGCCGGCATCGCACGCCGGACCATGCAGCATCGCTGGCGGACCGCTCTGCGGCATCGGCGGGTGCTGGAACGGCTGACACCCGCGCCGGCCACGCCCGACCATGCCGACGAGGTCACCGACCGGCTCGATGACGAGCGGCACCTGGCCCGGTTGCGGGCGGCCCTTGAGCGAGTGAGGCCGCCCGACCGTGACGTGCTGTTGCTCTGGCGTCTGGCAGGGCCCTGTCCTACACCGAGGCGGCGGTAGCGCTCGACGTACCAGTCGGCACCGTCCGATCGCGGCTGTCCCGGCTCGGGGCCGAGACAGAAGCCCTGAACACACCCGCTGGCGTCGGAGGGAACCTTGACCGAGCTGTGGTGTGGCCGGCTGTGAGCGCTGGATCCGTCAGGGACGGTCCCTGTTGTCGACCGGGTTTCGTACGTCGTAGGTGCGTAGGCGGCCGCACATACCGAAGCCGAAGGTGGCGCTGGGTGGTGCGTGCAGGAGTGCGGCGTCGCGCAGGTGGCGTCCGTCGCCGTGTTCGAGGGCGTCGAGAACGCTGGCGGTGTAGGTGGTTTGGTCGGCGACGTTTTCCTGCCAGATGCGACGCCACTGGTCGACCTTTGGCTGCACCAGGGCGGTCGCGTCGTTGTAGAACCGTTCCATCGGTCCGGGGTCGCCGGATTCGGTGGCTATGACCAGCCGTTCGAACCCGTTGACGGCCAAGTTCCGTCTGCGCTGGGCAGCCTTGTCAAGCGCTGCTTCGGACTGTTCGCGGGGCAGGGTCGCGGCCTGCCGGTAACGGTCCGGGTCTGCGACGATCTCGGGTGGGAAGGTCATTACGGCGTCGCCGGCCTCGGGTAGACCGGCGTTGGACATGATAACCAGCACCTGCAAGCCGCCGTGGTTGATGGCCCGGTGGATGGTGCCGGGCGTGAACCAGAGGACGTCGCCGGGTTCGAGGCGTGCCTCGCGCGGCCCGGAAGGGTCGAGGGTGTGCAGCAGGCCGTTGCCTTGAATGACGATGTAGGCCTCGGTGGAGGCGGTGTGCAGGTGCGGTGTGCCGCCGGCGAGTCCGTCCGGGCAGGCGCTGTTGTAGACGGATAGGTGACTGAGGCCGGTGCCGCCAGGGAAAGCGCGGGTCACGGTGACACCTCCTGCGGATGGGCGGCGGCTGACGGTAGAAGCGGCAGAGGTCGGCGAAGGCCGGTGCGAGGAAGCTGTCAAATTTCTCGGCGCCGCGAACCCACCCGTCCGGTAGATTCCTGCGGCCCGCCCAAAGCCCAACGGCACGTCCGCCGGCGGGCACCACAGATCGCACTGCGCCAGCTCACCCGACAGATACTCCGTCCACTGAGGCGGGTCCGGACGGCAGAACAACGGCCGCAGCTGCTGCATCCGATCGCAGAACACCGTCTTGCCATCCTGCCCTTGAGGGACAGTCCGGCGAGAGGCCGGAAGTCGGAGTAATCCGTTCCGAGGCCCGCCGCCCAATCTGACCTCGTTGGGCCATACGTATGGCCGACTCCGTGACGCGTCGACGAACGCTAGCGTTGCCACATGGGTTTCCTGTCCCGTCTCTTCATTCCGCGCGGAGTCCGACGCGCTGTCCATCCAGTCCGATCGGCGAAGCGGGTGGTCAGCAAGGCTGTCGTGCCGAAGAGCGTGCGTAAGGCCAGCTACGCTGCTTCGCAGATCGCTAACCCGCTAGGCGCGTTGAAGTACCACGCGGTCGAGCGGCCCCTCACGACCGCGCTTCGCAGCGATTCGACGAACCGGTCGACCGCACCCGCACCGGTGTATCGGCACGGCAAATGCGCCGTCAAGCACCGCAGCCCCGAAGCAGCAAGGCGTTGTCGGAACCGCTGACTACGGGCGGGCTTACCGCATCTGCCGCAAAAGGCGCGGCATCCGCAAGTGCGGCCTGTGACGGCTAGGCCGTGGTAGCAGGTCGGGAGCGCCAGAGGCGAACGGTTCGCTGGCCGGGCGCCTGCGTCAGCCGATGGCCGCTCAGCCAACACCCACGATCCGGTAGCTGAACGATCTGCGGGAGCGTTTATCTCAGCCTGCCGACAGCAGCCCGGCACGAGCCTCCGTGCGACGAGGCTCTACCCGCCCGAACCGGCCGCGAACGAGTCGAGTACCCCGGCCAGAATCCGCTGCCACCGGGCAGGGTTACGCTGTGGCGCCCGGCCACCGCACGATCTTCAGTCAGGTCCACAACCGTTGATGATCAGCGGTGGCCGTCTATCGAGGCGAGGGCGATGTGGGCACGTTCGGAACCGGACCGTTCAGCAGTGACGGCGCGCTGGACTTCCTTGACGAACTCGCCGAGCGACCGCCACAACAGCGCGCCGAGGCACTACGACACATGCTCGGCTACGTCCTAGCCAACCGCGACCTCCTCTGGCGGGAGTACTTCCCCGACCAAGTAGTCGCAGCGGCAGCCCTCGTGGCCGCTACCCTTCCCGGCGGCGAGCACCTACAGCACCGCCTTACTCAAGTGTCCGACGAACCAAGCGCAGTGACTCTGCCCGAGCCAGTGCCCGACCTTGCCACGTCCGCGCTCGAAGCGCTGCACTTCGTGGCCAGCCCCGGCGGCCCCTGGCATCAAGGATGGACGACCAAGACCAACCACGCCGAGGCCCAGCAAACCATCGACGGTCTCACCGCCATCCTCGAAGCAGCGAACTCGTAAAGACCACCAGACACACCACGTCGACCGAAGCTCGCGAACGGCGGCTGCCCTACTAGAAGATGCCGAATGGTCAATGACCAGACTGGCAGCCTTTACGTGCATGACTGTCGATTGACATGATCGTCAGGGATGGTTGCCGTCCATTCGATGACGAAAGGTCGCCGTTCATGCCGAACGCGCCCTCTGGCACTTCCTTCCCGCGCGTCATGCACCGCGCCGCCGTCCTCGCGGTCGCCGCCCTCGCGGGGACCTGCCTGGCCGCCGTGACCGCCCAACCGGCCTCCGCCACGCCTCCCGGCATTCCGTCGAAGGCAACGGCGCAGTCGCAGCTCAACGCCTTGACCGTGGCGGCCCAAGGCTCGACCAGCGGCTACTCCCGTGACCTCTTTCCTCACTGGAGCACGATCAGCGGTAGCTGCAACACCCGCGAGCAGGTCCTCAAGCGCG
>NZ_JBEZZW010000013.1:0-169052 GCF_040639415.1 Micromonospora sp. NPDC023888
CCGCAACACCGGGGGGGGGTGGGCCGACGGGCGGGGGGGGCCGGGGGGGGGGCCACTGCGCTGGGGGGGGGGGGGCCTGGGGGGGGGGCGCGGCCGCGGGGCCCCCGGGGGGGGCCGCGGCGGCCGGAGCCGCCTCGGTGGGCTCGGCGGCCCCGGGTCGAACAGGACGCGCCTCCGTGCCGGTGTCGCCGGCACCCGGTGTGGCAGCCGGCCGCGCCGGCGCCGGGCGGGCCTCGGTGCCCGTCTCCCCGGCACCCGGCGCACCGGCAGGTCGGGCCGTGGTCGGCGCCGCCTCGGTCGGTGCCGCCTCGGCGGGTCGAGCCAGCGTCGGCTCCGCGTCGGTGGGTGGCCGGGCCGCGGTCGCCCGAGCGAGCGTCTCCCCGGTCTCCGGTGGCCCTGGTGGGCCGGGCGGTCCAGGTGGGCCCAACGGCCCGGGGCGGGGCGGTCGTGGCGCGGGCGGCGCGGGTGCGGCGCGGTCGAAGAAGCGCAAGCGGATGAACCTGCTGATCGCCGGGGTCGCGGTCTTCATCATGCTGGCCGGTGTCGGCGTGGTCGGGTTCACCTACTACTCGACGAACGTGGTCATGCCCGACGAGTTGCCGCTGCCGCTGTCCACCACTGTGTACGCCAAGGACGGCAAGACCCCGTTGGCCAAGCTGGGCAGCGAGAACCGCACCTTCGTCACCATCAACCAGATCCCGGAGCATGTGCAGCACGCGGTGGCGGCAGCCGAGGACCGCAACTTCTACCGGCACTCCGGCGTCGACTACAAGGGCATCGTCCGGGCCGGATGGAACAACATCTCCGGTGGTGACAAGCAGGGCGCCTCGACCATCACCCAGCAGTACGCCCGCAACGCGTTCGAGAATCTCCAGGACGACACGTACGGCCGGAAGGTGAAGGAGGCCATCCTCGCCTCCAAGCTGAACGACGCGTACAGCAAGCCGGAGATCATGCAGCACTACCTCAACGTCATCTACTTCGGACGCGGTGCCTACGGCATCGAGGCCGCCGCACAGACCTACTTCGGCAAGCCGGCGAAGGACCTGTCCGTGGGCGAGGGTGCGGTGCTCGCGGCGGTCATCAAGCAGCCGCAGCCGAGCGAGACCCACAAGGGGTTCGACCCCGCGATCAACCTCCCGGACGCCAAGGCACGGTGGGACTACGTGATTGGCGGCATGAAGAAGGAAGGCTGGGTCGACGCCCCCGGGCAGCCCGCCTCGCCGACGGAGTACCCGAAGGTGCTGGCGCCCAAGAAGGGCGGGAACGGGTTCGGTGTCGACAGCCCGCGAGGCAACGTCATCAACTACGTCCGCGAAGAGATGGACGCGATGGGCCTCTGCTCCGAGAGCGGCGCGGAGGGCAAGAAGAGCTGCGTGGACGCGCTGCGGGACGACGGCTACCGGATCACCACCACCATCGACCCGAAGCTGCAGACCGCCGCCGAGAACACGGCGATGCAGTCGAAGAAGGGTTCGTTGCTCTACGAGCAGCCGAAGAACCTGATGGCCGCGGTGGTCTCGATCGACCCGTCGAAGGGTCGCGTGCTCGCCTACTACGGCGGTGACAGCGGCGCCGACTTCGACTACGCCGGCAAGAACACCAACAAGAACGGCGACCTGGTCGGTGGGCACCAGCCGGGCTCGTCGATGAAGGTGTACACCCTGGCCGCCGCGATCGAGGCGGGCATCTCGGTCAAGTCGCACTGGGATCCCACGCCGTACAAGCCCAAGGGCTCCAAGGACACGATCGGCAACGCCAACCGCACCAACCTCAAGTGCGGCAAGTACTGCACCCTCGAAGAGTCGACGATCCAGTCGTACAACGTGCCCTTCTACTGGGTCGCCGACACGATCGGCGCCGACAAGGTCGTCGAGATGGCCCACAAGGCCGGCGTGACCACCATGTGGGGCGTCGACCCGCCGCAGGCCTTCGACCTGTCGAAGAAGGGGCCGAACCCGTTCGACAACTACACCGGTTTCGGCAAGTACCCGATCACCGTGTTCGACCACGCCAACGCCATGGCCACGTTCGCCAACGACGGCAAGTACATCAAGGCCCACTTCGTCGTCAAGGTGGAGCAGCAGGACAAGGACACCGGCAAGTGGAAGGTGGTCGGCAGCGAGCGCATCAAGCCGGAGCAGCGGATCCCCAAGAAGATCACTGACGAGGTCACCGGCGTCCTGAAGCAGATCCCGCGCCCCAACAACATCTCCCTCGAAGACGGCCGCCAGGCCGCCGCCAAGACCGGCACCTGGGAGTACAACGACGAGGACAACTCGCACGCCTGGACGGTCGGCTACACCCCGCAGATCGCCACCGCGGTGTGGGTGGGCAGCCGGGACATCAACAAGCCGGAGATCCGGCTCACCGGCGGCAAGGACGTCGGCGGCTCGAACCTTCCCGGCCCGATCTGGGAGAAGTTCATGAACGCCGCCCTGAAGGGCCAGGAGGAGATCCCCCTGCCCAACCCCACCGGCGAGGGTGATGTCACGAAGGGCAACGGCAAGGAGCCGCCGCCGCCGACCATTCCGGGCCTGCCCGGTCTCCCGGGGCAACCGGGCTGCGACCCCCTGACCGACCCGTTCTGCACGGTCCCCGGCGGTAACCCTGGTGGTAACCCGGGAGGCAATCCCGGCGGGCCTGGTGGGCCTGGCGGTCCTGGTGGGCCTGGTGGGCCAGGCGGCGGTGGTGGTGGCGGACTGCTGCCCAACCGGTACTGACCCCCAGCTCCGCACGAACGCCGCCGCCGGCCGGACAATCTGTCCGGCCGGCGGCGGCGTTTCCGTACCCAGATCTCTCCGCGTCGGGACGGGACGACCACCCCGGTCATACGGCAGGATGCCTTCTCATGAGCACCCAGTCGACGCCCGGCATCGACGACGCCGGAACCACCGACCACCCGTCCCGGTCCGACGGGTTCGTCCGCGGCCTCTCCGGCGCCATCGGCGGCCCGCTGGGCGACCACGCGACCGCGCTGGACCGGCCGGCCGGCCAGGAGCGGCGCTTCTGGACCGCCGTCCGGATCGTGCTGGCCCTGGCCTGCCTCACTCTCGCGCTGCACTGGGTGCAGAAGTCGCCCTGCCAGGACGGCGCCTGGCAGAACAACGTGCAGTACAACCGGTTCTGCTACACCGACGTCCTCGCCCTGTACTACGCCGAGGGGCTCAACGAGGGCAAGGTGCCCTACCGCGACCACCCGGTCGAGTACCCGGTGCTGACCGGCTACTTCATGGGCGCGCTGGGCCTGCCGGTGCACGCCGTCGGTGACGGCGACCCGAGCATCAACCAGGGCCAGTGGTTCTACAACCTCAACGCGCTCGTGCTGGGCGCGCTCGCACTGGCCACGGTGGCGGTGATCCTGGCACTGCGCCGCCGACGACCCTGGGACGCCGCGTTGTTCGCACTCGCTCCGGCGCTTGTGCTCACCGCCACCGTCAACTGGGACCTGCTGGCCATCGGGCTGGCCGCCTTCGGCCTGCTGGCCTGGGCCCGAAAACGACCCGCGGTCGCCGGCGTACTGCTCGGGCTGGCCGGCGCGGCGAAGCTGTGGCCGCTGTTCCTGCTCGGGCCGATCCTCGTCCTCGGACTGCGGGCCGGCCGGGTCCGCGCCGCCCTCACCGCCGTCGGTACGGCGGTCGCCGCCGTGGTGCTCGTCAACCTGCCCGCCGCACGGGCCTACCCGGACAACTGGAACCGGTTCTTCGAGCTGAACACCACCCGGCCGATCGACTGGGGCACCCTCTGGTACATCGGGCGCTACCTGGACGGCAAGGTCGGCAACGACCCCACCCAGCAGGGCCCGTTCGAGTGGCTGAACGCCAACATCCCCACCCTCAACACCCTCTCGTACGCGCTGTTCGGGCTGGCCTGCCTCGGGGTGGGCGTGCTGGCGCTGCGGGCACCGCGCCGACCGCGGCTGGGTCAGCTCGCCTTCCTGGTGGTCGCGGCGTTCCTCATCTTCAGCAAGGTCTGGTCGCAGCAGTTCGTGCTGTGGCTCCTGCCGCTTGTGGTGCTGGCCCGACCGAAGTGGGGAGCCTTCCTCGCCTGGCAGATCGCCGAGGTCTGCTACTTCGTCGCCTTCTACGGTGAACTGCTCGGCGCGGCGACCAGCCGCCCGGTCTTCCCGGAGGGGGTGTTCGTGCTGGCCTCGACGTTGCGGCTGACCACAGTGGTGGTGCTCTGCGTGCTGGTCATCCAGGAGATCCTGCACCCCGAGCGGGACGCGGTGCGGGCCACCTATCCGGACGACCCGGACGGCGGCGTGTTCGACGGGGCACCGGACGCGCCGTGGCTGGACCGCTGGCGCCGCCGAGCGACGACAACCGAACCCGAACCCGAGCCCGCCCCCACCCCGTGATCCCGCAGACCCGGGTCAGAGCCGGTAGACGACGGCGTTCCCGACCTCCTGGCGGGTGATGCCGAGCGACTCGACAGGCTGGTCGATGGTGATCTCCCACGGCGTGCCGGGCACCTGGTCGCGGAGCAGCACCACCGTCCGGACGCCGAGCGTGCGCAGGTAGTCGACGCTCGTCTGGCTGGGGAACGACTGGCTCACCCGACGGACGTCGTCAAGTTGACGTGGGGTGAAGCCGCTGCCGCCGTTGACCACATCGGGGAACCCGCTTGTCGACCAGAGCATCACGTGCTGGTCCAGGTTCTGGCTGCTCGGCAGCACCAGCAGGGGCCCCTCGGCCGCCCGCAGCGCGGCCGGCTGGGTCGGCACCACCGGGTGCGGGGTGCTGTTCAGGCCCTCGACTGTCACCAGCAGCAGCGGCAGCAGCGTGGCCATCCGCAGCCACGGACCCGGCCACGACGGGATCCGCTGCGCGGTCAGCTCACGGACCCGGTCGGTGAGCGCGGTGACCGCTCCCGCCGCGAGCAGGCCCAGCAGCAACGTGGTCCACAACATCAACCGACCGGGGGTACGCAGAGCGCTCCAGCCCGGCACGTGCTCGAAGAGCGGCACGTAGGTGAACGTGCCGTCGAAGAAACGGGTGCCCATCGCGAAGGCCATCGTCACCAGCACGCCGGCCAGCAGCAGCAGTCGGTGCCGCAGCCGCCAGGCCGAGAAGAACAGCCCTCCCAGGGCGAGCGCGTAGAGCACGTAGCCCGGCAACAGGGTCATCTCCGGGTGCCACGGCAGCGCCGCGCGGGCCCCCTCGTGCAGCCCACCCCAGATCCACGACTCGGCGGGCGCCGTCACGAAACCCGACGCCGGCGGCGAGAAGATGCTGACGTCCTCGATGGTGCGCTCGGCGTACGGGTGCAGCTCGGTGACCCGGAAGAACGGAAACGCCATCAGCAGACCCACGCCGGCGAACAACACCCCGCCGAGCACGTTGGCGACGAACAACCGGCGACCGAAGGGCACGGCCCGGCGGGTGCGCAGCCGCCGCACGAAGAAGAGGACGACGGCGACCAGCACCGCCCCGCCCAGGAAGTACGCGAACGGCAGCCCGATGCCGAAGCCGAGGCTGAGCTGCCAGGCCGCCACCAGCCAGCCGCCGTAGACCCAACCGTCGTGCCGGCGCTCGGGTCGGTAACCGTGCCGCAGTGACCAACCGTGCCCGCGCGCCAACATCGCCAGCGCCAGCGGAATCCCGCCGTTGGAGAGCACGTGCAGGTGCCCGGCCTGGGACAGCAACCACGGCGCGTAGGTGTAGGTGACACCGGCGACGGCGGCACCGATCCGGCCGGCGCCGAGCTGTCGAGCCAGGGCGTACGCCCCGAACGTGGCGAGGGCGTGCGCCAGCACGAACATGATGTTGTAACGGAGGATCGCGTCCTCGGGGCCGCTGCCCAGCATCCCCGCCGGGGCGTACCCGAGCAGTGTGTCGGAGAAGGCGAAGCTCCACAGCTCGGGGAAGAACGTGTTGGACTGCCACAGGTGCGCCGGGTCGGTCAGCAGGATGTGCCCCGACCAGGCCATCTGCCAGGCCTGCAGGCTCGGATCCCAGTAGTCCTGCGGAAGTGTGTAGCGCGGGTAGCGCAGCGTCGGCCAGGTCATCAGCACGGCCAGCGCCAGCGCGCCGAGGGCGGCCAGGGTCCACTCGTGGATCAGGAATCGGCCGACGGCGCGGCTGGCCCGGCTGACGATGGACGGCTTCGGTTCGGGAGCGGAAGCGAACGCCTCCCAACGGTCCGGCTCAGCCGGCTTCGTCTCGCCATCGGTCGGCGCCTGACCGTTCGCCCGGCCCGCCTTCCCGCCCTTGGCCGGAGCATCGACCTTGGCCGCGTCGTCCTTGGTGTCGCTGTCCTTGGTCGGGCTGCCGTCCTTGGTCGTGTCGCCGTCCTTGGTCGGGCTGCCGTCCTTGACGGGGTCACCGTCCTTGGTCGGGTCACCGACCTTGACGGCACCGGCGTCGGCGCTGTCCCCCTCGGCCGCTTTGCCGCGCTTGGTCAGGCGGCTGGTCAGGCGGTTGGTCCAGCCGCGCTTCGGTGCGCCCGTGCCGGTGGCATCCCGGGCCGTACCGCTGGCTTTGGCCGCGTCGCTGGTTTTGGCCGTACCGTTGGCTTTGGCGGCGTCGTCCGTCGCGGGACCGGGTTCGTCGTCACCGGTGGTGGCGCCGGCACCCGTGGGCCTACCGTTCGTCGCCACTCCGGGCCTCGTACCGTCGGTCGATCGCGGGTGTTGCCCGGAGCTCTCCGCGGTCGTCGCAGCCTTGGCGGAGACGGGCGCCTTGCCGGTGTCGGAGGTGCCGGCCGGCCGGGTCGGGGTCGCGGTGGTGGGTCGGTTCTCGGCATCCGGGCCGGCGGGGGCGGGCCCGGCCTTACCGGTCCCGGGTTGTCCGGTCGTCATGCTTGCCGGCTCTCCGTCCCGAGCTGCTCACGGAGGAAGTCGATGTCGGTGGCCTGACCGGCCACACCTCCCGGTGTCTCGACGACCACCGGCGCCCCGGCCGCCCGGATCACCGCCACCACCAGTTCCGGGTCGATCGTTCCGCCGCCCAGGTTGTCGTGCCGGTCCTGCCCGGAGTTGAACGCGCCCTTGGAGTTGTTGGCGTGGACCAGGTCGATCCGTCCGGTGATCGCCTTGACCCGGTCGACGAGCCCGAGCAGCTCCTCGCCGCCCGCGTACGCGTGGCAGGTGTCCAGGCAGAAGCCGACCTCGTGGTCGCCGATGGCGTCCCAGAGTCGGGCGAGCGCGTCCAGTCGTCGGGCGCACGCGTTGTCGCCCCCGGCGGTGTTCTCGATCAGGACGGGCACGCCGAAGCCGCCGGAGTCGGCGGCGTACGCGAAGGTCTTGCGCCAGTTGTCGAAGCCGACGGCCAGGTCGTCCCCGGCGTTGACGTGCCCGCCGTGGACGATCACGCCCTTCGCGCCGATGGCGGCGGCGGCATTGGCGTGCCCGAGCAGCAGCTTCCGGCTCGGAATCCGGATGCGGTTGTTGAGGGTCGCCACGTTGATGACGTACGGCGCGTGCACGTAGAGGTCGACCTCGGCCGCGCGCAGCCGCTCGGCGTCTTCCCGGGGCTTGGGCGCCTTCCACCCCTGGGGGTCGGAGAGGAAGAACTGCACGGTGTCGGCGGACCGGGCGGCCGCCTCCGCCAGCGGGTCGGTCGAATCGACGTGGGCTCCGATACGCATGCGAGCGAGCCTACGTCGCGACCCTGACTGCCGCCGCGACGGTCGGGGCGGTGTCGCTCGCCGTTCACGTCACCGCTCGGACCGACGCTCGTTGATGGGATTGAACCGGCGACCACTGCCCGGTCGACCGGCGGTGCGAGCGCCGCGTACGACGATCGGGGTCGACGGTCGAGAGCGAGGTTGCCCCCGCCGCGCGGCCCGGCGCGGCGGGGGCGGCCCTTCGTCCGGCGGGCTCTGACCGACGAAGAATCTCGGAAATTTGGGCTTTTTCCCCTGACAAGGTACGAGTGCTGTTGTATCGTCAGATAACAACACGATAAAGCTCCGCGGGGCGTCTCCAGTCCAACCTCATCGGTGTGGTCGTTCCTCCCCAGGTCCCACCCAAGGAATGCGGACGGGACGCCCTGCGGCCTCGTTGGACGGGGGTCCACCACCGATCGGTGCACGGTCGGGTGGTGGACCCCCGTCAGCGTGTCCGGGTGCTGACCCGACCGCCCCGGGCATGATCGTTCGGACCGGGTATCCTGGTCAGGTTGTCCGCGTCCGGCCGGGTCCCCTCGGCGCGTGCGGGCAGCGACACAAGACCTCCTGCCACGGAAGGACCGTGGCCGCTTAGCCCACAGGAGGTGAGCACGTCTTGCGTCACTACGAACTAATGGTCATCCTCGACTCCAGCCTCGAGGAGCGCACCGTCGCACCGTCGCTCGACACGTACCTGAACGTGATTCGGACCGCGGGTGGCTCGGTTGAGAAGACCGACGTGTGGGGCCGTCGGCGCCTCGCGTACGAGATCAACAAAAAGGCCGAAGGCATCTACGCCGTCATCGACCTGCAGGCCACGCCTGCTGCGGTGGCCGAGCTGGACCGTCAGCTCCGGCTCAACGAGTCCGTGCTGCGCACCAAGGTCATCCGACCGGAAATGCGCTAGAGCATCCAACCCCGGTTCGTCCGGATCAGCCTCCGCGACTCTGTCGTACGGCTCTGCGAGCCTGTACGACGAGACGCTGAGTGCGCGAGGAGATGGTCATGGCAGGAGACACCACCATCACGGTCATCGGCAATCTGACCGATGACCCCGAGTTGCGGTTCACCCCCTCCGGGGCTGCGGTCGCCAAGTTCCGAGTCGCTTCGACGCCCCGTTTCATGGACAAGGCGTCGAACGAATGGAAGGACGGCGAGCCGCTGTTCCTCGCATGCACCGTGTGGCGGCAGGCCGCCGAGCACGTCGCCGAGTCGCTGCAGCGTGGCGCTCGGGTGATCGTGTCGGGCCGGCTGCGTCAGCGGTCGTACGAGACCCGCGAGGGTGAGAAGCGCACAGTCATCGAGCTTGAGGTCGACGAGATCGGCCCGTCGCTGCGCTACGCCACGGCGAAGGTGCAGAAGATGTCCCGCTCCGGCGGCAGTGGCGGCGGCTTCGGTGGCGGTGGCGGTGGCGGTCAGGGTGGCGGCGGAGGCAACTTCGACGACCCCTGGGCTTCGGCTGCTCCTTCTCCCTCTCCCGCGCGTGCCGGTTCGGGCGCCAATTTTGACGAGGAGCCACCGTTCTAATGGCGCCTAGCGCTCGCGATCGCAAACCAGGAGCACGTGCAACGGCCAAGGCTGCGGCACTGCGCAAGCCCAAGAAGAAGGTGAACCCGCTCGACAAGGACGGGATCGCCTACATCGATTACAAGGACACCGCGCTGCTGCGCAAGTTCATCTCCGATCGCGGCAAGATCCGCGCTCGTCGGGTGACCGGCGTTACCTCGCAGCAGCAGCGGCAGATCGCCCGTGCGGTCAAGAACGCCCGTGAGATGGCGCTCCTGCCGTACACGGCCACCACCCGCTGAAAGGAGGCACCGATATGAAGATCATCCTGACTCAGGAAGTGTCCGGCCTCGGTGCCCCGGGCGACGTCGTCGAGGTCAAGGACGGCTACGGCCGTAACTACCTGCTGCCGCAGGGCTTCGCGATCGCCTGGACCAAGGGCGCGGAAAAGCAGGTCACGGTCATCAAGCGGGCCCGTGGGGCTCGCGAGATCCGCGACCTCGACCACGCCAACGAGGTCAAGGCTCAGCTCGAGGGTCTCAAGGTCAACCTGAAGGTCCGCGCCGGCGACGGCGGACGGCTCTTCGGCTCGGTCACTCCGGCCGAGATCGTCGACGCCGTCAAGGCGGCCAGCGGCCCGGTCCTCGACCGGCGTCGGCTGGAGGTGCCCGGTCACATCAAGTCGACCGGCAGCTACCCGGTGAAGATCAAGCTTCACCCCGACGTGACCGCGTCGTTCAACCTGAACGTCCTTCAGGGCTGACGTCGCAACACCACCACGAGGGCCCGCGCCGAGCAATCGGTGCGGGCCCTCGTGCGTACGTCGTCACAGCCCGCTCAGGCGCCGCACCCGGGCCCGGCCCGCGGCCGGTCACCCGATCGGTTGACCGGTCACCGCGCTGATCAGCACCGTGGACAGGCCGCCGCCCACCACCGCGGCGGCGAGCGCGATGGTCGCCGAACGCCACGTCGTGCCCACCCGACGCAGCAGCGCCGCCACCACCAGACTGCTCACCAGCGCCAACCCGAAGCGCGGCGCGCCGGCGAGCAGCGACTCCAACGCGCGGGACCGAGGTGAGTCGCACCCACCCCCGCTGATGTCGGTCACACACCCAGCCGGCGCCTGACTGTCCAGCGTCAACAGCCACACGAAGATCAGCACCGCCGGCGTCAGGTAACAGGCCGCCGTGTACAGCAACGGCCGGAAGGGGCCACCCGGATCCGGGTCGAGCAGATCGTCCTCCAGACGACGAGCCCAGGCACCCGTGGCCGCCGACTCGACCCGCCGCCGCACCGACGCCGCCCCGGCCGCCGGCCGGTCCGCCCGACGCCGTGGCGCACCCACAGGTGGCACAGCCGCGCTGCGCGGCCTCGGAGCCGTGTAGCCCACCACCGGCGAGCGGGGCGCAGACGGCAGCGGATCCGTCCATCTGGGGTCGTCACCGGCCAGCCGGGTGCCGGACCAGAAACCGTCGTCCCGGACCGGCCAACCCTCCGCCGGCGCAGCCCGGTCGGAGCGCGGCGGCAGCGTACGGTCCCACTGGTCGTCCTCGATCGCCGACCGCTCCCACTGACCGGTGCGGTCAGACCGCTCCCAGCCACCAACGCTCTCCACCGCCGACCACTGCTCGCTCAGATCCGTGCCGTCGGCACCGGGCCCCGGCGGCCACGCGTGCACCCCCGAGGCGTCCCAGGGGTCCACCGCGGGCGGATACGACGGTTCGGGCTCGGCCACCCGATCCGACCCACGTGCCCACGGATCGGCCGCCGGCCGGGACCACGACTCCTCCGCCGCACGGCGGCTACGCCGGGTGGGACGGCTCACGTCCGGACCCGGCACCGGCTCGCTCGGAGCCGACTCCAGATCCCCGCCCGACCAGATCACCTGCGGACGGCCAGCGGGCGCGCGGCGGGGACGGCGGTCCGGGACAGCGCCGGAAACCGGCTCGTCCTCCCCGGTGTCCGCACGTCGGCGGCCGGCGTACCCCTGCTCCTGCGGACGGTCGAGCGTCCACTCCCGGGTGTGGTCCGACTCGGGGGCCGCGCTGATCGCCGCCTGCTCCCGCCAACTCGTCTCGCTGCCCCGCCGCCGGCTGCCCGCCGACTCGATGGACCGCCGGCCGGCACCGGAAATCGGCCGTTCGGGCTCGCGTTCGGCCTCGTCCTCGTCCGGTGCCGCGTGGCGACCACCGCCGTCAGCGTGCCGAACGCCCGACTCCAGCGCCCACCGGGGCAGATAGGCGTCGACAGGCTCGTCCTGGCCGCGGTCCAGTGCGCGCCGGCGGCTGGACGTGCGGTAACGACCGTCCTCGTCGTACGGATCAACCGGAAGAGACGCCGCGCGCTCACCCCACGAGGCGGTCGGCTGGCGCTCGCGCGGGCTGTCATCCCCGCGTCCCCAGTCCCGGTAACTCACGGCCGGAGTGTGACCCTTCTGAACCGAAAGCGGAATCCGCTGTCCAGGTGTAGCCGTTCGCTGGAGATAGTACGGGACGATCGTGTCACAGGCCCGACCGAAATATTCTCCTCCACAGGCTGGGGAGCATGTTTCCGCAGGTCAAAGACCTAAGCCCAAGAATTCCCCAATGGTTATCCACAGGCTGTGCACACCCTGCGCACATCATGTCCACCGGCATCCACAGGTTGTCCCGAGGCTCGTCCACCGGCCTTGTTGAGTCTCTGACCTCGGGGTCCGTATGGTTGGCCCTCGACCGCCGGCACGATGGCCCCCGATCGACCGGCCTGGTCGAAGGTGGAGTGTCGTACCCCAGCGGTAGAGCTGGAATCAGATCCGGCGCAGTGGAGGGGGGACCCGTGTCGGTCACCGACGACATGCGGGCGGAGTCACGGTCCGGTGGCGGCCAGCCACCCGCGCCACGAGACGGCCATTTCGACAAGACCCCACCCCAGGACGTCGCCGCCGAGCAGTGCGTCCTCGGCGGCATGCTGCTCTCCAAGGACGCCATCGCCGACGTCGTCGAGATCCTCAAGACCAACGACTTCTACCGGCCGGTGCACGCCACCATCTTCGACATCATCCTCGACATCTACGGCCGGGGTGAGCCAGCCGACTCGATCACGGTCGCGGCGGCGCTCGCCGATTCCGGCGACCTGGTACGCATCGGCGGCGCGCCCTACCTGCACACCCTCATCGCCAGCGTGCCGACCGCAGCGAACGCGGCCTACTACGCGCGCATCGTCAGCGAACGCGCGGTGCTGCGCCGGTTGGTCGAGGCCGGCACCAAGATCGTGCAACTGGGCTACGGCACCGCCAGCGGTGGCAGCCGCGATGTCGACGACGTCGTGGACCTCGCCCAGCAGGCCGTCTACGACGTCACCGAACGGCGGGTCAGCGAGGACTTCGCGATCCTGGCCGACATGTTGCAGCCGACGCTCGACGAGATCGAGGCGGTGGGCGCGACCGGCGGCATGATGACCGGCGTGCCGACCGGCTTCAGCGACCTGGACCGGCTGCTCAACGGCCTGCACGCCGGGCAGTTGATCATCGTTGCGGGCAGGCCCGGTTTGGGAAAGGCGCTCGCGCTCGACACCCCATTGCCGACGCCGGACGGCTGGACCACCATGGGCGAGGTCAAGGCGGGCGATCAGCTTCTGGCGGCCGACGGCAGCCCCACCACGGTCACACACGCCTTCGACGTGATGCACGGCCGCCCCTGCTACGAAGTTGAGTTCTCCGACGGCACCGTGATCGTGGCGGACGCGGATCATCTGTGGAAGACAACCACCCGGGCGAGCCGGCGGCAGAGCCCTGCGCGGCAGAAGCGGCACTGGCCCGATTCGTCGCTGGCCAACGTACGTGCGGCCCACAAGACGCTCGGCACCATGCGAAACCAACCAATCACCCTCTTCGACACGATCGAGCAGGTAGGGCCGGAGTTCCGGCATGTCCTGCACACGGTGGCCCGTGAGGTCGGGTCAATCGGCCGGATCAGCCGCCCCATCGTCAGCAACGGCAGGACGCGGAACTGGACGGCGCCCGGCTACCCGGCCGGTCCGCTGCTGACCGCGCTTCTCGAACGCGCCGAGCGGGAGATCAACGCCGGCAGCCGGGCCGACCACGATGGTGTCGTCACCACTGCTGAAATCGCGGCCACGCTGCGTACCGATACCGCCCAGCGGCGGCTCAACCATGCCGTACAGAACTGCGCGCCCATTCAACTTCCGGACCGGGAGCTGCTGATCCCGCCCTACACGTTGGGAATGTGGCTCGGTGACGGGCATAGCGATGCCAGCCGCTTCACCACTGCTGATCCGGAGATGATCACCCACGTCGAGGCGGACGGCTTCGTCGTGCGGCCCAGCGGGCCGATGGTTTACACCATCCTGCTGCAGCCCACGTCCGCTGCTGCGGGGAACGGCGTCTGCGTGGACTGTGGCGTTTCCACCAGGGCATTGCGGGAGAACCCAGCGACCAGGAGGTGTGCCGGCTGCCGTCACCGGAACGGCTCCTTCCTCGGGTTGTTGCGTCAGATCGGTGTAGCTGCCAACAAACACATCCCGGTTTCCTACCTGCGGGCCTCCGAGGCTCAGCGCAGAGCGTTGCTCGCGGGGCTGATGGACACCGATGGGACTGTGGCCCCCACCGGTAACCTGCAATACACGTCGACCTCCAAGCGGCTGGCTGACGACGTCCGCGAGCTCATCGTCAGCCTCGGCTACCGCTGTACGGTCAACGCGAAGCGGGTACGTGGCCGAACCCCTGAGTCGTCCATCGCGTACACGTTGAACTTCTCCACACCGGATGTCATCTTCCGTCTGACACGGAAGCAGGATGCGCACGCCGAGCGCCGTCGCACGACTTCCGACGTACGAACGACCTCGCGGTTCATCGTCGACGTCCGGCCGGTCCCCAGCGTTCCGGTGCGGTGCGTGACCGTTGACAACGACGACCACCTGTACCTGGCCAGCCGGGCGATGATCCCTACCCACAACAGCACGGCCAGCATGGACTTTGCCCGAAATGCTGCTATTCGCGCCAACCAGGCTGCCGCGATCTTCTCGCTGGAAATGAGCAAGGTCGAGATCGTCATGCGACTGCTCTCGGCCGAAGCGCGGGTGCCGCTGCACGTGCTGCGCAGTGGGCAACTCTCCGACGACGACTGGACCAAGCTGGCCCGGTGCATGGGTGAGATCAGCGAGGCCCCCCTCTTCGTCGACGACACGCCAAGCATGAACCTGATGGAGATCCGGGCCAAGGCCCGGCGGTTGAAGCAGCGGCACGACCTCAAGATGATCGTCGTCGACTATCTCCAGCTGATGACCTCACCCAAGCGCACCGAGAGCCGTCAGCAGGAGGTCGCCGACCTGTCCCGTGGCCTGAAGCTGCTGGCCAAGGAGGTCGAATGCCCGGTGATCGCGGTCAGCCAGCTGAACCGTGGCCCCGAGCAACGCACCGACAAGCGACCCCAGTTGTCCGATCTGCGTGAATCAGGATCAATTGAGCAGGATGCCGACGTTGTCATCCTTCTGCATCGCGACGACTACTACGACAAGGAGTCGCCGCGGGCGGGCGAGGCGGATTTTATTGTTGCCAAGCATCGGAATGGCCCCACCGACACGGTGACAGTCGCGGCCCAGTTGCACCTGTCCCGCTTCGTCGACATGGCCATCGGCTGAGCGGCGCGGCACCCGCCATCGATTATCCGAGAAGCGGAAACCAACCCGCCGACTCGCCCAGCTCCAACCGGTCCCGATCGGTGAGCGGAACGCGCCCGGTGGCCTTCAGCAGGAAGTCGTGGTCGTCCCAGGCGGTGGGGCGCACTGTGTCGTCGCTGAGCAGGCCGTCCATGGTCGCCACCGCGACGCGTACCGCCAGCGGGCCGGGCGGCGGCGCGTCGGGCAGGTCCACGGCCAGGTCCAGGTGGTGGACGACAGCCTCGGTGGTCAGGGTGGCGAGGAAATCCGGTACGCGCAGCACGTGCCCCTGCGTGGTCACGTACCCCTCGGGGTTGGCTGACGCGGCGGCGCGGACCGCAGCCGGGGCGGTGTCCCGCCAGAGCCGAACGATCCCGGTCGGACTGTCGAACGCGGTGGCCGATCGGCGGACCCACCAGGCGTGCCGGGTGCTCGCGTCGTCGCCGGCCGGAAAGTCGCGCCAGTAGCTGACGTCGTCGACGTCGGCCGGCCCGTCGACGGGGCTGGCCAGTGCGACAAGCGCACGCTGGGCGTCGCCGAGCACGTGGAGAAGCAGGTCCGCGACAAGCCAGCCCCGGCAGCGGGTGGCTCGTTGCAGGTCGGCGTCGTCGAGGTCGCCGACCACCGCGGTGATCCCGTCGTACGCCTGGGCCAGTGCCTCGTCCGGTCGGATCGCGGTCATGCGATGCAGCCTCGCACGGACCACCGTGCCCGCCAACCGACTGCCGGATGGGCGGTGTGCCCGGGTCGACGCACGATCGACCCGGGCCGGTTGTCAGTCTCGGCTCAGCCGAACATCTCGTCGAGGAAGCCCTTGCGCTTCTTCTGCCGGTAGTGCCCGTGGTAGCCGTGGTGCTGCTGCTGCTGCTGCTGCTGGTGGCCGTACGCCGGCGCCGGCGGGTAGCCGGGCGGGGGCGGCGGCGGGACGGCACCGTAACCGGGCTGGTGTGGCGGAGGCGGCGGAGGCGGATAGCCGGCCGGCTGATGAGTGGGTTGCGGCGGCGCGCCACCGGTCTGTTGGCGGCTCCAGTTGGCCTCCGCCTCGAACAGCTTCTCCAACTCGCCGCGGTCCAGGAAGATGCCGCGGCACTCCCCGCACTGGTCGATCACGACGCCGCTGCGCTCGTACTGGCGCATTTCCCCGTGACACTTGGGGCAGGTGAGACTACTCATCGCCCGACGGTACCTGGTCGACCTAAGCGGTTGCTGTGAGCGCTTCGGTGACCTCTTCGTCGGACACCTCGTGGAAGTCGTCGTAGTAGACGCTCACCGCGCCGAAGTCAGGTGGGCGTTGGGCGCAGATGACCTGGTCCGCCTCCGCGGCGAGCAGTTCGTACGCCTCCTGTGCGCCGACCGGGACGGCGACCACGACCCGGTGTGCCCCGAGTTGGCGGACGACCTCCACGGCGGCGCGGGCCGTCGCACCGGTGGCCAGGCCGTCGTCGATGATCAGCGCGGTCCGCCCGGTGAGGTCCAACTGTGCGCGGCCACCGCGGTAGAGCCGTTCCCGCCGGACTAGTTCGGCCTGCTCCCGTTGGCTGGCCTCGGCGATGTCGTCGCTGCTGAGTCGGCTGGCCATCACGTCGTTGAGCACCTGGACACCGCCCGGCCCGAGCGCGCCGAAGGCGACCTCCCGGGCCCACGGCATGCCGAGCTTGCGGACGACCAGCACGTCAAGTGGTGCGCCGAGTCGTTCGGCGACGACCCGGGCGACCGGTACGCCGCCACGGACGAGGCCGAGGACGACCACGTCCGGGTCGCCGACGAGCGCGGTGAGCCGCTCGGAGAGCACCCGGCCGGCGTCGGCCCGGTCGCGGTACGTCGTCATGCCTTCAGGTCTACGCCCTGGCGGGCCGTTCCGCCCAGCAGTTACGCCGATGTGGTCCGAGCGGACAGGTCGGGAAGCGGGGTGCTCGGCGTGTCGACCGGGCGGTGCAGGGCGGGTGCCCAGGTGAGCAGGGCCATCGGGTAGAGCAGGTAGCCGAAGCGGGTCGACGGCATCAGGGCGATGGCGGCGAGTAGCCCGTACCCGCAGATCAGCGCCGTGGCGACGGCTGTGCGGGGCGGGCGGCGGGCGAGCCGGACGGCGATGGCCACGCCGGCGGCGACAAGCAGCGCGGCGGCGACGAGCCGGCCGGCGGGGAGCGCGGTGGCGATCAGGTGGCCGGGGAAGGGGGACTGCGCGGGGCTGGTGACCAGGCCGTGGCCGAGGGGGAAGCGCAGCACGTTCTCGGTGAGCGCGTCGCGGTCGACGAGTATCGCGGGGATCAGGGCGGCGACGGGCAGGCCGATCGCGCCGGCGGCGACCCGGGTGCCGGCGCGTCGGGTCAGGCCCCAGACGATCAGGACCAGCGCCACCGGCCAGGCGAAGAGCTTCAGCGCGCCGGCCAGCCCGACCGCGAGGCCGGCCCGGCCCGGCCGGTCGGCGGCGGCGAGGGCGAGGGCCAGCAGGCAGAGCGCGAGTACGGGGAGGTCGTCGCCGCCGGTGGCGAGGGTGAGGGCGCAGATGGGCAGTACGGTGGCGGCCTGCACGCCGCGCAGCAGCGCCGAGTCCCGCCGGTGGGCCGCCGGGGCGGGGAGCGCGGTGGTGCGTAGGGCGGTCACGGCCAGGGTGAGCGCCAGCGCGGTGCCGACCGCGAACCAGACCCGGGAGTCGGTCCACCAGTTGTCGGCCAGGGCCCTGGGCAGGCCGAACATCGCCATGCCGGGTTGGTATGGCGTGTAGCCGAGCAGTTGCTCGCCGGGGGGCAGGGCAGCGATCGTGTCGGGTCCGAGGTACGGGGTGCCGTGCTCCAGGAGGCGGGTGCCGGCGTGCTCCACGACAAGCACCTCTTCCTGTGCCCGGTCGGTGCGTCCGTTGGCCCGTTCGATGCTCTGCCAGAGCAGGGGGAGCAGTGCGGTGCCCGCCCAGGTGAGACCGGTGATCGTCCAGCGGGCTCCCAGACCGACCAGTCGTGCGGTCGGGTGGTGCCGGCGCAGCAGGAGTTGGGTGAGCACCGCCAGCGTCGCCACCAGGTAGCCGACGGCGGCGATCGCGCCCCAGGCCCGGTGCGGCAGCAGGGTCGACGTGACAGCGGTGATCGCGGCGAAGATGGTCGAGACGGCGTAGAGGCTGAGGTCGACGGCGAGTCCGCCGGCGGCGGTGTCGAGCGTCCGCCAGTGCCAGCGGCGGCGGGCGGTCGGGGCGTCGGCGATCACGCGCGCCAGTCTGGCAGACCGGGCGGCACCTGCACCGGACCGTGTGGCGCGGTCGGCAGGTGCCCGGTCAAGCGGGCAGGTGCGGGAGGCGGGCGCGGCCGGTCTGGCGGCGGTTCTGGCTCAACCGGATCACCGCGCCGGCGTCGTGCAGTGGTGCGACGAGGGCGCCGGGGCGTCCGCCGGAGCCGCGCTGCATCGCCGCGAGCAGGGTGCCGGCGGGCACCGGCCGCGAGAACAGGTGGCCCTGGCCGGCGACGCAGCCCAACTCCCAGAGGGCCCGTCGTTGCGGCTCGCTCTCCACGCCCTCGGCCACCACCGCCAGGTCGAGACTGCGACCCAGGTCGAGGGTGGAGCGGATGACAGCGGCGGCCTCCGCTGAGCTTTCCATGGTCGTCACGAAGCTTCGGTCGATCTTCAACTCGTGCACGGGGATGCGGGAGAGGAGGGAGAGCGAGGAGTAGCCGGTGCCGAAGTCGTCCAACGCCAACCGGACACCCTCGTCGCGCAGCCGGCTGAGCACCCGGTCGACAACGTCGAGTTGGCTGAGCGTGAGCGTCTCGGTCAACTCCAGGACCAGCCGGTCGGCGGGGAGGTCGTGGGCGCGCAGGCGGGCCAGCACGGAGCCGGGGAACCGCGCGTCGAGCAGGCTGCGTGGGGACACGTTTACCGCGACCGGTACGTCGAAGCCGGCGTCGCGCCAGGTGCCGGCCGCGATCAGTGCCTGGTCGAGGATCGCTTCGGCGAAGGCCGGCAGCAGGCCGGACCGCTCCACCGCCTCCAGGAAGCGCAGCGGGTCGATCATGCCGTGGGTGGGGTGACGCCAGCGGGCCAACGCTTCCGCGCTGGTGACCTCGCCGGTGCCCAGGTCGACGATCGGTTGGAAGTTGACGATGAACTCGTGGTCGGCGACGGCCCGGGGCAGGTCGCCGCCGAGGGTGAGACGGCCCAGGTCGGCGGTGTCGCGGGTGGCGGCGTAGGTGGAGATCTTCTGCCCGGCCCGCTTCGCCTGGTACATGGCCACGTCGGCGCGGCGCAACAGCTCGGCCATGCCACCGCTGGACGGGGCGACGGAGATGCCGCCGCTGGCTTCGACGCTGATCCGCATGCCGTCCAGCTCGAACGGCTCGTGCAGGGTGGCGAGCAGCGTCTCGGCCCGGTGTGCGGCCACCGCCGGGGCGGGCAGCCCGCGGAGGAGCACGGCGAACTCGTCGCCGCCGAGGCGGGCCACCAGGTCGCTCGCCTGCGCGGCGCGCCGTAACCGGTCGGCGACCTGCACCAGCACCTGGTCGCCGGCGGCGTGACCGAGGGTGTCGTTGACCTCCTTGAAGTGGTTGAGGTCGATAAGCACCAGTGCGGTCACCCCGTCCGCGTGTCGGGCGCTCAACTGCTCGGTGCCCTCGTCGAGGAGGTGCCGGCGGTTGGCCAGCCCGGTCAGCGCGTCGTGGGCGGCGGCGTACGCGTGTTCGTTGGCGACCCGGGCCAGTTCGGCGTACGCCTGGGCATTGCGTACGGCCGTGCAGAGCGCGGAGGCGAAGGTGCGCAGGGTGTACTGCTCCCGTTCGGAGAGCTGCACCGGGCCGCGGAAGCGCAGTCGTAGCACGCCGACGTCGACGGTGCGGTCGTGCCCTTCGAGCGGGGTGGGGACGATTGTGCCGTCCACGTCTGTGGGTTTGCCGATGGGGCCGTCGAAGGTGATGCCGCCGGTGCCGCCGCGCACGGCGCGGCCGCCGTCGCGCAGCTCGATCTCGACCTCGTCGGCGGAGAACAGCTCGGCGGCCTGGGTGACGGCGGTGGTGAGGACGGCGTCGAGGTCGACGACGTTCAGCGCGTCGGTGGTGCGAGCGAGGCGCTGCCACGCCTGTTGTTCGGTCCTGGAGCGGATCCTCGTGGAGTAGGCCAGGTGCAGGCTGAGCACGAGTGGCGGAACGGCCACCAGCAGTCGTGGGTCGGCTTGCAGGAGGAGCAGGGTACAGATGGTGACGAGGAACCGCAGCGCCACACCGACGCCCCGTAGGTCCCAGTTCATGCGGAACTGCTGACGAACGCTGCTGCCGGAGGCTATCGCGATGACCGGGATCGCGATGATCTCGTCGAGCACTGTGGCAGCCAGGTAGGCGAGGGCTATCGGGCCGACCAGGTCGGCGAAGTCGATGAGCTTCGACGGTGCCCAGTCGAGCGTGACGAGGGTCAGCCCGGCGCCGGCGGCTACGAGGGCGTTCTTTCCGGCACTGAACGCCATCTTGATCGCCGGCAGACGCAGGACCGCGAAGGCCACCGCCACCCCTACCGCCGTGCAGAGCACGACCCAGGGCGCTGGGGCGACCGCCACTCCGACGACGATCGCTGTCTCATTCCAGGTGATCGAGTGTGTGGTCGATCGGATTCTCACCCTTGCCTTGACCATCGTGGCAACGGCGATCATGGAGATGAGTGCGACGACTGTGGCGGCCTCGGTCACGGTTGTGGGGGGATGGGCGAGCGCCGCCATCAGCGACAGCGCACAGACCACCGAAGCCGCGACGACGATGACACCGATGAGCAGAGTCAGTCGCCGATGGTTGTCTTGGTCTTTCTGCGCTTGGGAAGGCATGCCGCTCCCGAGGGTGCCGGGTCCGCTCCTGGCACCGTAGCGCACGGCAAGGGGCCAGCGGCAGGCCCGCGTGTTGTCACATCCACTCGTTGCCGCGCATGACTACCTCCCCGAGGCTCAGGCATTAGTGGCCACTCGTGGATAAGCCATTAATGCACCGACTTGCTGACGGGGATAGCGTAATAGAGATATAGCCCGTTAGAGGTCGTCATATGTCTCTATGCGCAACATTAGCCAACTGGGAGGTAGTTTGTGACTTTCTGTCCGCACTCCTGAGCGCACCGTTGAGGTGTGCCGCCTCTCTCCGCGCCTCTTCCCTCGCTGCCGCGGGTTGAATCCGACGGGTTATGTCTGCGTATCCTCTCAAGTCTGGCGGCTGTCGACCCGGCACATCATCTGGAGTTCGGCCAGAGGTAAGAACCGGTTGGGCGAGCTGTCGGTCTGGAATGCCGGCAGGCGCAATCAATGGTCGACCGCCCGGAAGAGCGTACGCATCCCGCAGCTCGCGGTCGGATAAGAACGCGGCAACCTGCGGTACGCATAGTGCGCCCGGACCGGCCAGGCCGCCGGCCAGCGTGGATCGTGCCGTCGGCGGCCACTCGCGCCCCGCTGACCGGCTCGTCACACCACGTGTCCGTGGGTTCCCGGCGTGATCGTCTGAATACCCGGCAGCGCTGGAGGGCGGGCCGGATATGCGACCTCCGGGCGGTCACGCGGTGCAAGTGCCTGCTGGCAAACTGCACCCTGGTACGCCCAAACAACAGGCTGTCTTTCCAATGCTCGCTGTCCATCCTGGTCCACTGGTGACGCCGAAGGACCTGGTAGACGACTCGTGGCCCGATGCTCCCGCGCTCCGCGATCGCGAATGTGCGTACCCACAGCGCCAATCCACGTCTCATGTTCGAGACTTTCGGGATCGATCGCTGTCTCATCGTGAAGCGGCAAAGCGGGTGCCGGCTCACCTGAGTCCGGGCTTATCGACGTGTTCCGTTCCGAGATTTCTTATCGCCGGACCGGCACCTTCCCGGCCCGAACGGCGAACGGGGGTTGCGCCTCTCGACCGGTTCCGGCCGCCGATGCACGCTGCTCCTTCGCCAGCGGCGTCGTACCGCACCGATAGGCTCACGGCCGTGACCGAACCCGCGCAGCTCAGCCACGTCGACCGCGCTGGCGCCGCCCGCATGGTCGACGTCTCCGACAAGGCGGTGACGGGCCGACTGGCCGTCGCGGCCGGCCGTTTGCGGACCACACCCGAGGTCGTCGACCTGCTGCACCGCGACGGGCTGCCCAAGGGCGACGCGTTGGCGGTTGGTCGACTGGCCGGGATCATGGGCGCCAAGCGCACCCCCGACCTGATTCCGCTCTGCCACCCGATCGCCCTGCACGGCGTCACCGTCGACCTGCGGTTGACAGTCGACACCGTGGAGATCACGGCCACCGCCCGCACGGCGGACCGTACGGGCGTGGAGATGGAGGCCCTCACCGCGGTCGCCGTCGCCGGTCTCGCTCTGATCGACATGGTCAAGGCGGTCGACCCGGCGGCGTCGGTGGAGGCGGTCCGGGTGCTGCGCAAGGAGGGCGGCAAGACCGGCGAGTGGGTCCGGCCGGAGGACCGGCCGTGATCCGGGCCCGAGTGATCGTCGCGTCCAACCGAGCCGCGGCCGGCGTCTACGCCGACACCAGCGGTCCGCTGCTCGTGGCCGGCCTGCGCGAGTTGGGGTGCCAGGTCGACGAGCCGGTGGTGGTGCCCGATGGCGAGCCGGTCGGCGTCGCCCTGCGGGCCGCCCGCGCCGACGGCGTCGACGTGGTGCTGACCAGCGGTGGCACCGGGGTGACCCCGACCGATCGCACCCCGGACGTCACCCGGGGCCTGCTGGATTACGAGATCCCCGGCATCGCCGAGGCGATCCGTGCGCACAGCCGCGACCGGGTGCCGACCTCGGTGCTGTCCCGCGGTCTGGCCGGGGTCGCCGGCCGGATGCTCGTGGTCAACCTGCCCGGCTCGACCGGTGGCGCCCGGGACGGGTTGGCGGTGCTCGGGCCGATCCTCGGGCACACCGTCGACCAGTTGCGCGGCGGCGACCACTGAGTCCGCGGCGGAGACCGCCGACGGAGTCCACGCCAGGCTCGGGCGGGTGTCGGTCCGTGCCGATAGGCTCGGCCGGTGAGCACGGAAACCGCACCCACCGCGGATCGGGTCGCCGCACCTCCGCCAGCCGGCTGGGAGGAGGCGCGGTCGCGGGTCTACGCGGTCGGTCTGGCCGCCGCGCTGCCCGCCCTCGCCCGACCACTCGCCGACACCGACGGGTCGACCCTGGCCGAGCCGTTGACCACCCGCACCGACCTGCCCGCCTTCCCCACCTCCAGCGTGGATGGTTGGGCGGTGCGCGGCGGTAGCCCGTGGCGCGTCGTCGGCCGGGCGTTGGCCGGCAGCACCCCCGCGCCCCTCACCGAGGACGGCACGACCGTCGAGATCGCGACCGGGGCCATGGTGCCCGAGGGTGCCACCGCCGTGCTGCGCGTGGAGGAGTCCACGGTTGTCGACGACCTGGTCAGCGGCGTTCCCCGGGAGGCGCCGGAGTGGCGCGAGCCCGGCGAGGAGGCGTACGCCGATGAGGAGCTGTTGCCGGTCGGCACGCCTGTCGATCCGGCGGTGATCGGCCTGGCCGCCTCCTGCGGGCACGACACGCTGCGGGTCCGGCGGGCGCCGCGCGCCGCGCTGCTGGTCTTCGGCGACGAGTTGCTGACCGCCGGCCCGCCTGCGGCCGGTCGGGTCCGCGACGCGCTGGGTCCCGCCGTGCCGGCGTGGTTGCGGCGCTACGGCTGCCAGGTCCGCCCGTCGGACGTGATCGGCCCGGTGGCCGACACCCTGCCCGCGCACGTGGCGGCCCTGCGTTCGGCGTTGGCCACCGCCGATCTGGTCTGCACCACCGGTGGCACGATGAACGGCCCGGTCGACCACCTGCACCCGGCTCTGGCAGCGCTCGGCGCCGACTACGTGGTCAACACGGTGGCGGTTCGCCCGGGTTTCCCGATGCTGCTGGCCCGGGTGGCCGGCCACGACGGGCGGGTCCGGTTCGTGGCAGGGCTGCCGGGCAACCCGCAGTCCGCCATCGTCGCGCTGGTGTCACTTGTCGCGCCGCTGCTCGCCGGCCTGCAGGGCCGCTCGATGCCGGTGTTGCCGCACGCCACGCTTGCGGAGGCGGTGCCCGGTCGCGGTGACCACACCCACCTGGCCCTGGTCCGACTGGACCGGGCCGCCGGGACCGCGTCCCCGGTGCGCCACGTCGGCTCGGCGATGCTGCGCGGCCTGGCCGGCGCGGACGGGTTCGCCGTCATCCGGCCCGGCACCAGGGGTGAGCCGGGTGACCGGGTGCCGATCGTGCCGTTGCCACTGCTTCCCGGGGAGCGTTCGTCATGACCGCGCCGACGATCACCTTCGGTGAGATCACCGACCAGCCGCTCGACCTCGCCAGGCACGAGGCGGCGGTCGCCGACCGCCGGGCCGGCGCCGTGGTCTCCTTCCAGGGCGTGGTCCGCGACCACGACCACGGCCGGCAGGTCACCAGCCTGGAATACGAGGGGCACCCGAGTGCCGCGCAGGTGCTGCGCGAGGTGGCCGCCGAGATCGCCGCGGAGCCCGACGTCTACGCGGTGGCGGTCTCACACCGGGTCGGCCCGCTGGCGATCGGTGACGTGGCGCTCGTCGCCGCGGTGAGCACCGCGCACCGGGCGGCGGCCTTCGCGGCCTGCGCCCGGCTCGTCGACGAGGCCAAGGCGCGCCTGCCGATCTGGAAGCGGCAGGTCTTCACCGATGGCACCGAGGAATGGGTCAACTGCCCCTGACCGCTCAGCGGCGGCCGTTGACCGCGACGGTCCGCGCGAGCCGGTCGCCGTAGAACGCCGGCTCGGCACCCGGACGCCAGGGCAGTGCGGCGACCAGCACGATGAGGGCGAGCGCGAGCGAGTTTTCCATCAGGGCTCCGAAGAGACCGTCCTGATAGTGCGACATCTCCGGTAGCTGGTGCTCGTACGGCCAGATCGGGGAGACCAGGAAGAGCAGGTAGAGCCCGATCGCGGCGCCACCGTGCCGGAGCCCGGTCAGCGTCGGATACCAGATCGGCGGCCGGAGCCCGTTGACCCCGGGCAACCCGCCGAACACGGTCCCCTGGCCGGCGCGCGGTGGCAACGTCCGGCTCGCCTCCCGGCGGCGTACGGCCGCGTCGGCCAGCACGATGATCGCCGGGATCACCCAGACCAGGTGGTGCGTCCAGGAGATCGGGCTGATCACGTTCGCGGTGAGGCCGACAAGCGTGAACGCGGTCAACTCGTCCCCGTCGGCGCGGGAGCTGGCCGCCCGGGACAGGCCCAGCGCCAGGATCAGCACCGAGAAGGCGAGCCAGAGCAGCCCGGGGGTCTCGATCGAGTCGTACAGGCGGGCGAGCAGACCGGCGAGTGACTGGTTCGGCGTCATGTCCGCCGCGCCGACCCGCTCGGTCTGCCAGAGCACGCTGCCGAAGTACGTCCGCGACTCGTCACCGACGATCCCGAAGGTCGCCACCGTCACGCCGATCGCGGTGCCGATCGCGGTGGCCGCCACCCGCCACTGGCGGGTGATCAGCAGGTAGGCGATGAAGAGTGCCGGGGTGAGCTTGACCGCGGTGGCCAGGCCGATGCCGGCGCCGGCCCACGCTCCGCCGTAGAGGAAGCGCAGCAGCGGGCCGTCCGTCGCGGCGTAGTGGGTGCCCCGGCGGGAGCGCCAGCGAAGACCGATCAGGTCAGCCATGATCAACGCGAACAGCAGGATGTTGACCTGGCCGTAGCCGAGCGTCTCCCGACCCGGCTCGATGGCGACCGCGAGCGGCACCGCCACGGCCACGGTGAACCACAGTGGCCACCCCAGCCGGTCCACGATGGGGCGGAGCAGCCCGGCCAGCACCAGCGCCAGCGCGGCGATGCTGGCGGCGGCGTTGACCAGGCCGGCGGCGTCGATCGGAAGCTGCGCCATCGGCAGCATGACCAGCCCGGCGAACGGCGGGTAGGTGAAACCGAGGGTGGTCCCGGGCGCGATGAACTCGTAGAGCTCATGACCGCTCGCCCACCACACCACGGCACCGTGGTAGATCTTCATGTCGAAGAAGTTGTACGGCCGCCCGAAAGCGCCGATGGCGAGCCATGCGGCGTAGGCGACGGCGGCCACGATGGCGCCCCGTACGACGTTCTTGCGATCGATCCGACGCGTCACGCGTTGGATTGGGGCGAGGCGGTCCGCCCGACTACCGACAGCCGTCGGCATGGCGTGGCCACCCCCATACCAAGGTCGTCCTACCCGTCCAGGTCCTGCACGGAGCCTAGAACGGCGCCTCACGTCAGTGCCTCCCGCGTTATGCGACCGTGTCCGATCCCACACATGTTTTTGACATTTCCACCGCGTTAACGCCTACCGGGTGGTTCAGGTAATTCGCGGCCTTAGCGGGGGGTGGGGGTGGCGCGGAGAGGCATCGACGCAGTTCAGCCGGGCAGTCGACGTGCCGTGGACGCGGATCGGACGGCGATCCGGGCTTCTCGGCGGGCGGTACGGACGGCGCGCTGCACGGAACGTCGAGAGTGGCCGATGCGATGACCGGTCCGCCAGCGCAGACCCGGCTTGCCACCGGTGTCGGCCGCGGCCAGCAGCAGACCGCCGAGGAGACCGAGGTTCTTCAGGGCGTGAATCTGATTGTTGTTCTTGGCGATCGGGTCGTCGTTGTTCCAGAAGGGATGCCCGGCGATGGTCACCGGCACCAGCGTGCCGGCGAGGACCAGCGCGGCGGGTCGACTGAGGCGACCGGTAGCCAGCATCAACCCGGCGCTTACCTGCACCGCCGCGTTGAGTCGGATCAACGTCTCGGTCTCGGTGGGGAAGTTCGGGTGCGCCTTCTTCAACAGCGGCGCGACCCTGTCGGTGACCGGTGCGGCGGCCTGCGCCAGCCGAGCCGGGTTGCGGAAGTTGCGATACCCGCTGACCACGAAGATGCCGCTCAACATGGCGCGGGCGAGGGAGCGTACGGGCGTCATGGATCAGTCATACCCCCTCGCGGCGTTTGCTACCCCGCCAACGGTCGGATCAGATCGGTGTTCATACACCTGCGCCACGCCGATTCGAGCGACAGTCACGGATGGACCGGCCGTGGCGGGTAACGTCGCGCGGGTGACCACGCTGCGGCTACGCCCCGAGGACCCGGCCGACGCCGGTCCGCTGCGCCGCGTGCTGGCCACCGCCTTCGCCCGCCCCGACGTGGCGACGCCGCCGGAGGTGGGCCTGGTCGACGAGTTGCGCGGCACCGCCGCCTGGCTGCCGCGGCTCGCGATGGTCGCCGAGTACGGCGGCGAGGTGGTCGGGTACGCGCTGCTCACCCGGGTGCGGGTGCGCCCGGAGCGGGGCTCGGACGTGCCCGCGCTGGCGCTCGGTCCGGTGGCGGTCGCGCCGCACCGACAGCGCGTCGGGCACGGCACGGCGGTCGTGCAGGCAGCCCTGGACGCGTCCACCGAGCTGGGTGAGCGGCTGGTCGTGGTCCTCGGCGACCCGGCGTTCTATCGCCGGTTCGGCTTCAGCCCCGCGACGGAGCTGGGCCTGACCAGTCCGTGGGCTGGTCTCGGTGAGCCCTGGCAGGCGTTGGTGCTGCCGCCGTCCACCAGCGAGGAAGGCCCCCCGCCCCGCGGCGAGGTGCTCTTTCCGGCGCCTTGGTCGAAGGTCTGACCACGGTCGGTGGTCAGGCCGGCTGGGTGCGCAGGTACCTGCCGAAGTGCGGCACCGTGAAGGCGACGGTGCCCCGCTCACCGGAGTAGATGAGCCCCTTCTTGATCAGCGCGTCCCGGGCCGGGGAGAGGCTTGCGGGCTTGCGGCCGAGGGCCCGGGCGATCTCGGCGGTGGGCACCGCGGCGTCCATGTCGTCGCGGATCACCGCCCCGGACTCGTCCTCGACCGCTGACATCATCGCCATCGCCCGCATGTACTCGCGTTCGGCGGGGGTGGCCCGCTCGAAACGGGAGCCGAAGAAGCCCACCGCCAGCTCGGCTTCCGCCTCGGGTGCGGCGACCCGCACGTCCGCGGCGGTGATCGGCGAGCGCGGCGCGTGGTCCCAGGTCGCCTTGCCGTACGCCTGGACGAAGTAGGGATAGCCGCCGGACTTCTCGTAGAGCAGGTCGAGTGCCTTCTGCTCGTACTCGACGTCCTCGCGCTCCGCCGGTGCGCAGAGCGCCTGGTCGGCGGCGATCCGGTCGAGCCGGTCGATGCGCTGGTAGCGGAACAGCCGTTCGGAGTACGACTTGGCCGCGCTGAGCACCGCTGGCAGGTGCGGGAGGCCGGCGCCGACGACGATCAGCGGCGCGCCGAGTTGCGACAGCTCGTGGCAGGCCGCGCAGAGCGCCGACACGTCCTCCGGGCCGAGATCCTGCATCTCGTCGATGAAGATGGCGATGCCGGTGCCGACGTCACTGGCCACCGCGGCGGCGTCACTGAGCAACTCGACCAGGTCGATCTCGATGTCGCCGGAGTCGGCCCGGCCGCTGGCGGCTGGCACGTCGATGCCGGGTTGCCACCTGTCGCGCAGCTTCGGGGCGGTGCCGGCCCGGCCGGTCGGGGTGGACCGTTGGGCGAACGCCTTGAGAACGCCGAGGAACGCGTCGATCCGGTCGGGTGCGCGGTGTCGGGGCGCCAGCTCGCGGACCGCCATGTGCAGCGCGGCGGCGACCGGGCGGCGCAACGACTGATCCGGTCGTGCCTCGATCTTGCCGCTGCCCCAGAGGTGGTTGATCGCCTGCGACCGGAGGGTGTTGAGCAGGACCGTCTTGCCGACCCCACGTAGCCCGGTGAGCATCAGGCTGCGTTCGGGTCGTCCCCGTGCGATGCGTTCGAGCACGATGTCGAAGACGTCCAGCTCCCGCCCCCGCCCGGCGAGTTCGGGCGGACGCTGGCCGGCGCCCGGCGCGTACGGGTTGCGGACCGGATCCACGCATCGCAGAGTATCGGGCCGTCTAGCTGCGAGGCTAGACATGGATAGATGGGGCTATCGGCGTGTCGAGGCCGTCGACAAAAAACTAGGGCTGTCTAGCGTCCACGCTAGACAGCCCTAGTTATGGCAATCGGGTTACTGCTTCTTCAGGCACAGGACGTAGTCGAACAGGTCGACCGCGTTGTCGTGCACATAGTTCGCTGTCGCCTGGGGTGCCAGCGCCTCACACTGGTCCCCGTCGGTGGTCGCCGGGATCCGCAGCAACACCTGATAGGTGTTCGGGCCGCACGGCACCTTGCGCAACTCCGCCTCCTGCTCGGTGCCCTCGTTCACCAGGCAGTCGCCCGTGGCGAACTCGTCATCGGGGGCCGGCGCGGCCGACCTCGGTAGGTCGCGGGGCGCGACCGGCGCGCTCGTCGACGGCGTGCGCTGGTCGTTGCCGGCGTCGGCGACCCGCCAGACCGCCCAACCGGCCAGGCCGAGGCACGGGCAGAGCACGAGCAGCACCACGAGCGCGACGATGAGGGCGACGTTGCGGCCGGTCCTGTTCACCGGCGCGACGGGTGGCATCCCGTAACCGCCGGGCGGCGGCTGACCCCACGGTGCGGGCGGCTGACCCGGCATCGGCCCAGCCGGTGGGAACGGACCCGGTGGCGGGTGGCCCGGGCCGGGAGAGGGCGGCTGACCCCACGTCGGTGCGGGTGGTGGCGGCGGGCCCCACTGCTGCCTGGCCGGATCCTCGACGGGCGGCGGGGCGCTCCACTGGGGCAGGGTCGGGTCGACCGCTGGCGGGCCGTCGGTGGGCGGGCGCTGGTACGGGTCGTCCGGCTGCTCGGAGCCCGCTGGTCCGTAGGTCGTCATGTCATCCCCGGGGTGGGTGGTCTCAGCGTTGTTTCAGGCAGAGGACGAAGTCGAGAGTGTCCAGCTCACTGTCGAAGAAGTACCAGTTGGTGTAACCCTGGACCTTTTCGCACTTGGCCTCGGCGTCGCGCTCGCCGCTTGTCGCGCCGTCGATCCGGCTCAACACCTCGTACGACTTCGCGACGCACTCGCTGATCAGCAGCTTGGGCTTGCCGCCCGCCGCGGCCTCGTTGCGGACGCACTGACCAACCTTCGCGAACCGGGGATCGGCCGACGATTCCGGCGCCGGGGCGCTCGGTACGGGCTGGGCCCCGTCGGCGTCCGCACTGGGCTCCACAGCGGCGGTCGAGTTGGCCGGTGCGGCCACCGGAGCCGGATCGTCTGGGCCGCGACGGAGCCAGAACGCCCCACCGACGGCCACCAGCAGCAGTACGACGGCCAGCACCGCGATCAGCGGCCCCCGACCACGCCGGCCCGGTGCCGGTGTGGGGTCCGGGCCGTACGGGTTCTCGTCGGGCCGGTACGGCTGCCCGTCGTACGCAGGATTCGTCCCGGCCGGCTGGTACGCGCCACCGTACGGCCCGGGTCGTCCCTGACCCGGCTGCGGATACGACTGGCCCGGCGGCGGGTACGACGGGTCCGTCGGCGGATACGACTGACCTGGCGGCGGATACGACTGGCCCGGCGCTGGGTACGACGGGCCCGCCGGCGGGTAGGGCTCGGGCGCTGGCGGGTAGGGCTGCTGCACCGACCGGCCGGGCGTCTCGTCCGGTCGCTGCCCGCGCCACGGGCCCGGGTTGCCGCCTCCGGGTGGTCCGTAGTTGGTCATGCCGCCCTCCTGCACAAGTGGTGAGTCCGGCCACCGGTACGCGACGCCGACTCCGACGCCACCGTAGCGTGGTCCACTGATGACCTCACCTCCACCGAGCGCGGCAGCCGTCGTCGACCGCCGCGCAAACATCTCGCCGACCCTGATCTGGACCGCGTTGATCGTGGTCTACCTGCTCTGGGGGTCCACCTACCTGGCTATTCGGATCGCCGTGGAGACGCTGCCCGCGCTGCTGTCGGCCGCACTGCGGTTCGCCGTCGCCGGTCTGGTCCTGGCGGTGGTGCTGCGGCTGCGCCGAGGCCCCGGCGCGCTGCGGGTGGGCCTGCGGCAACTCGGCTCGGCGGCGCTGGTCGGGGTGCTCCTGCTCGCCGGCGGCAACGGACTGGTGGTACTCGCCGAATCCGGGCCGCCCGGAGTGGCGGTGCCGTCCGGGATCGCCGCACTGCTGGTGGCGACCGTGCCACTGCTCGTGGTGCTGTTGCGCACCGGCACCGGGGACCGGCCGCCGGTCTGGACGTTCGCCGGGGTCACCCTGGGCTTCGTCGGCTTGATCCTGCTGGTGCTGCCCGCGGGCAGCGCGGACGCGGTGCCGCTGCTCGGGGCACTGGTCGTGGTCGTGGGGTCCATCGCCTGGTCGGTCGGGTCGTTCCTGTCCGGCCGGATCCGGATGCCCGCCGACCCGTTCGTGGCCACGGTGTACGAGATGATGGCCGGCGCGCTGGTGCTGGCCGTCGTCGCCGCCGGTCGGGGCGAGCTGAACGATTTTCACCCGGCGGAGGTCAGCACCCGATCCTGGCTGGCGCTGGGCTACCTCATGGTGGCCGGCTCACTTGTCGCCTTCACCGCGTACGTCTGGCTGCTGCACAACGCGCCCATCTCGCTGGTGTCGACGTACGCCTACGTCAACCCGGCGGTCGCGGTCGCGCTCGGCGCACTGCTGGTAGCCGAGCCGATCACCGCACAGGTGCTGCTCGGTGGTGCGGTGATCGTTGCCGGCGTTGCTCTGGTGGTGAGCACCGAACGGCCGCGCCGGGCGGGCGCGGCAGCACGATCCGGGGCGGCGCCGGTGCGCGGCCGGCGGTAACGTCCGGCCCATGTCGGCCACCGCGCTGGTGCCGGTCGTGCTGCTCGGCGCGCTCGTCGGCCTCGTCGTCCCCCGGCTGGCCCGATGCTTCACCACCGCCCCGATCCGGCCGCGACCCCGGAGTGCCGCCGGGGCGTGGCTCAGTGCATCGCTGGCGGCGGCTGTGTTCGCCGGGCTCGCGGTCGCCCGGCATGACGACCCCGCCCTGCCGGTCTTCCTCGCGGTGGCGGCGGTGGGGCTGGTGCTGGCCCGGGTCGACCTGGCCTGCCTGCGGCTACCCGACCCGCTGGTGCTCGCCGCCGGGGTGCTGGCCCTCGGCGGCCTGACCGCTGCGGCGATGCTGTCCAGCGAGGTCGCGCCGCTGCTCGGCGCGCTGGCCGGCGCGGCGGTCGCCGGCGTGGCGCACGTGCTGCTGGCAGTGCTGCCGGGCTCCCGGCTGGGGTTCGGGGACGTGAAGCTCGCGGCAGTTCTCGGCCTGCCACTCGGCTGGCTGGGCCGGGACGCCCTGATCGTCGGGCTGGTCCTGCCACACCTGCTGCACGGTGGTCTGGTGCTCGGCCTGCTCGCGGCCGGGCGGGTGCGCCGGGACACCCTGCTGCCACTCGGTCCGGCCCTGCTCGCCGGGGCCTGGCTGGCCGTGCTGCAAGCCTGAGCACCCCCACCCGGCGACCGGAAGCGTCAGTTCGCCTGGGGAGAGGGGCGTCAGATCAACCGGAGCTGGCGGTCCTTCGGGCGACGCGGCTCGGCCGCACCGAAGCGTTCGAACAGGCCCGGATCGATCACGTCCAGGAACGGCGACGGGGCGCAGTCGCGTTCCGCGCCGTGCCGGGTGCGGCGGGCGGCGTGACTGACGTACAGCCGGTCCTGGGCCCGGGTCAGGCCGACGAAGAAGAGCCGGCGCTCCTCGGCGACCGCGTCCTCGTCGGGCGTCGAGCCCGGCCAGCGCAGCGGCAGCAACCCGTCCTCGACGCCGACCAGGAAGACCACCGGGAACTCCAGGCCCTTCGCCGCGTGCAGGGTGAGCAGCGTGACCGCCTCCGCGCGGGGGTCGAGCGCGTCCACCTCCGCGCCGGTGGACAGTTGCGACAGGAACGCCTCAAGGTCGTCGCCGCACCGTCGGGCCAGCGGGGTGAGCAGGTCGACGGCCGAGCGGACGGCCTCGGGGCGTACCGTGCCGGTGCCATCCAGGGTGGGCACCGCGAACCGCTCGGCGACCACCTGACCGGCCAACCGCACCCGGGCGGCCAGCGACCCGGCCAACCCGTCGGCGTGCCGCAACTCCCGGGCGATGGCCGCCACCCCGGGCCGGTCCCGCAGCCGGTCGTGTGAACGCTTCTGCACCGGGATGTTGGCGCGGGCCAGGGCATCGACGATCGGCGCGGCCTGCGCGTCGGTGCGGTACAGCACGGCGATGTCGGAGAAGGACAGCGAGGTGGACCGGCCGTCGATCCGGCCCGAGTCCAGCGACCGGTGGGACAGCCCGCCGACCAGCTCGTCGACCGTCCGCACCACGAAGTCGGCCTCCTCGGCGACCGACGCGGCCGGATAGCGCCCGACCAGCGGGGCCTCCGGGTCGAGTCGGGCCGGATCCAGCCGCCGGCCACGGACCAGCGACGACGGTGCGATGGCCTGCACGGCGGCGGCCAGGATCGGCGCCGACGAGCGGTAGTTGCGGTTGAGCCGGACCAGGCGGGCGTCAGTGAAATCCTCGGAGAAACGCAGGAAGTAGCCGACGTCGGCACCCCGGAACGAGTAGATCGCCTGGTCCGGGTCGCCGATCGCGCAGAGGTTGCCGTCCGCCGGGCTGAGCAGCCGCAGCAGCTCGTACTGCACTTCGTCGACGTCCTGGTACTCGTCGACGAAGATCCACCGCCAGCGGTCCCGGTACCGTTCGACCAACTTCCGGTCGGCTCGCAGCAGCTCCACCGGCAGGGTCACCAGTTCGTCCAGGTCGACCAGGTCCTGCTTGCGCAACAGCGACACGTACGCGGTGCTGTCGTCGCCGGCTTCGGTGCGGGCCGCCGCCCGTTCGGTGTCGTCGGCGATGCGAAAGTCGGCCGGCAATCCCGCCGCGTCGGCGTTCTCCCGCAGGATGGTCAGGCCCAGCGCGTGGAACGTGCCCACCGTGACGTCCTCGGCCACCGGACCGAGCAGGCCGTCGAGGCGGTGCCGCAGCTCCTCGGCGGCCCGGCGGGTGAACGTGATCGCGAGACAGTGCTCGGGGAAGACGTTCAGCTCCGCGCAGAGGTACGCGATCCGGTGCGTGAGTGTCCTGGTCTTGCCGGTGCCCGGCCCGGCCACGATCAGCAGCGGCCCTCCCGGTGCGGAGGCAGCCACCCGCTGCATGGCGTCCAGCCGGTCCAGCAGGCCGGTGCCGACCTCCTCCATGCCGGACAGCATCGGCTCGAACGGCTCGTGCGGAGACGGCGGCGGCGCGATCGGGGGCGCGGGAGCCGGGACCGGCTTCCGCTTCGGCTCCGCCTTCGCCGCCGGGCGCTTGGCCGGGACCCGGGGAGCCGACTCCGCGGGTCGGCGCTGCGCCGGCACCGGTACGTCGAACAGCGTCTCCTGCGCGCCCAACTCGGCCGGGTCGAAGAGCGTGATCACCCCGTACTCGCCGTCGTAGCCCGGCACCCGGCGCACCTCGCCGCGTCGCAGCCGCCCGATGCCCTCCGCGAGCAGCTCGCCGCCGGCCTGCGCGATCTCGGCAAGCGGCGTCGTGGTCAGGATCTCCAGCTCCGGGCCGAGCGCGGCGAGCAGCTCGTTGAGTCGCCCCTCGACCTTCTTCGACCGGGCGCCCACCTTGTTGATCTCACCGAGGATCTCGGCAAGCGGAACCAGGTGGGTGACGTCCCGGGCCTGCGCCGGCCGGTGCCCCACCGGCCGGTCGGCCAGCTCCTCGATCCGGCTGAGGACGCCCACGGTGAGCGGCTTGCCGCACTCGGGGCAGCGCCCGCCGGCGGCCCGGGTGCGCTCCGGGGACCAGTTGACCCCGCAGAGTCGGTGCCCGTCCGCGTGGTACTTGCCCTCCTCCGGGAAGAACTCGATGGTGCCGGCCAGACCGTCACCGGTGCGCAGCGCCTCCCGGACGGCGAAGTAGTCCCGTTCGGCGGTCAGCACTGTCGCCTCCCGGCCCAGTGCCGGCGGCGAGTGCGCGTCCGAGTTGGACACCAGTTGGTAGCCGTCCAGGCTGCCGACCCGCCAGTTCATCGCCGGGTCGGAGGAGAGGCCGGTCTCCACGGCGAAGATGTGGTCGGCCAGGTCGGCGTAACAGTCCGCGATCGCGTCGAAGCCGGATTTCGAGCCCAGCGCGGAGAACCACGGCGTCCAGATGTGCGCCGGGACCAGGTAGCCGTCCGGGCTGGCCTCCAGGGTGATCTCCAGCAGGTCGCGGGAGTCCAGACCGAGGATCGGCCGGCCGTCCGAGCCGAGGTTGCCGATCCGGCCGAGGGCGGTGTTGAACCGCGCCACCGCGTCGAGATCCGGCAGGTAGATCAGGTGATGCACCTTGCGGGTCCGGTCGTCCCGCTTGTAGATCGTGGAGATCTCCACGCTCAGCATGAACCGGACCGGGTCCGCCTCCGCCGCGTCGGCGAGTCGGGGCGGCAGCCGCCGGGCGATGTCCCGCTCCGCCTCGGCGTCGAGCCGGTACAACCCCGGCTCCGCCGGGCGCAGGGTCTCCCGCAGGTGGTCGTACCAGGCGGGGTGGGTGAAGTCGCCGGTGCCGAGCAGACCGATGCCCTTACGACGCGCCCACCACCCGAGGTTCGGCAGCGTGAGGTCGCGGCTGCACGCGCGCGAGTATTTCGAGTGGATGTGCAGGTCCGCGACGAATGGCGAGAGGCCACCGGAGGGTACGGCACTGAACGGGGGCACGCCGCATCCTGTCACGCCCGCCGCGCCGACCGCCGGCCGCCACGCGCGGACGTGACGTCCGCTATGCCGAGCGCAACTCCACCAGACTGATCTGCGGCTCCGCCCCGACCCGGACCGGCGGCCCCCAGAAGCCGGCGCCATTTGTCACGTAGACCTTGGTGCCGTCGACCTCGCCGAGGCCGCTCACCACCGGCTGCGCCGTGCGGACGATCAGGTTGAACGGCACCATCTGCCCACCGTGGGTGTGCCCGGACAGTTGCAGGTCGACGTCGTAGCTGGCGGCCTCGACCGCCGCCAGCGGCTGGTGGGCGAGCAGCACCACCGGACGGCTCGGGTCGCGGTCACCGAGAGCGGCGGCGAAGTCGGGCCCGGCGGCGAGGCCGGTGCTCCCGGTGGCGTCCAGGTCGTTCACGCCGGCCAGGTCGAGCACACCGCCCCGGGCCCGGATCTCCTGCCGCTGGTTCTGGAGCACCCGCAGGCCGAGCCGGTCGACCTCCTGGACCCACTCCTCCACCCCGGAGTAGTACTCGTGGTTGCCGGTGACGAAGAAGCTGCCGTACCGGGAGCGGAGGTCGCGCAGCGGTGCGGCGGCAGGGCCGAGCTCGGCGACCGAGCCGTCGACCAGGTCCCCGACAACCGCGACCAGGTCGGCGTCGAGGCGGTTGATCGCGGCGACGATCCGCTCGGTGTGTGCCCGGCCGCGCAGCGGGCCGAGGTGGATGTCGGAGACGGTCGCGATGCGCAGGCCGTCCATGCTGCGGGGGAGCTTGGCGAGGGGGATCTGCACCCGGTCGAGGCGTGGCGGGCCGAGGGCGGTTCGCACGCCGTACCCGGTGATGCCGGCGGCGGTGAGGCCGGCGAAGATGGCCGCCCCACGGGCCAGCAGCAGCCGGCGGGCCGGGTCGTGGTCCGGGGCCGTGACGGCCTCGGCAGCCGGCGGCTCGGGCGGCCCGGCGGCGCCGACCAGCACCGGCTCGGGCGCGGCGGTGGTCGGCTCGGCGGTGGCGAGCCGGCGGCGCAGCACCAGCCGGGTGACGAGCATCGGCACTTCGAGGACGGCGAGCACGACGAGCAGGTAGAACATCAGGGCGAGCCACAGGTAGCCCGGCCAGGCGAGCCAGTAGAGCCCGGCCTGCGTCCCGGCGAGGGTGGCCGGCACGAGCAGCGCCAGTACCAGGGCGGCGATCGAGCCGACCCGCCGCCAGCGGCCCGGGTTGGTGGTGTCCCGAACGAGCCGCTTCCACAGGTAGAGGTGGATGAGACCGGTGGTCAGCGCCAGGACGCCCACGAACCCCAGAACCGCAAACATGTGCGCCTCCTCAGCCGCCCGCGAACGGGGGCAGAACGTCGATCGTGGCCCCGGCCGGCAGGGGTGCTTCACGATCATGGCAGGTGACGCCGTTTACCAGGAAGCTCGCCGCTCGCAGCACGGCGGCGAGTCGATCGCCGTGTCGCCGCACCAGTTCGGCGGTGAGGTCGTCGAGTGACCGGCCGGCGGGCAGGACCTCCTCGGCGTGCCCGGCAGCGGCGCGGGCGCCCGCGAAGTAGCGGACGGTCAGCGATGTCGGGGTCACGCCTCAACCTCCGATCGCGGACATCGGCCGGGTCGGCTGGAGGAAGGACGGGTCGTCGATGCCGTGCCCGGGCCGCTTGCCCCACATCGCGGTGCGCCAGCGGCGGGCCAACTCGTCGTCGTCCGCGCCGGTGCGCAGCGCCGCGCGTAGGTCGGACTCCTCGGTGGCGAAGAGGCAGGCGCGGACCTGGCCGTCCGCGGTGAGCCGGGTGCGGTCGCAGTCCCCGCAGAAGGGTCTGGTGACGCTGGCGATCACGCCGACCCGGGCCGGGCCTCCGTCGACAAGCCAGGTCTCCGCCGGTGCCGCGCCGCGCTCGGTCGGGTCGGGGCTGAGATCGAAGACGGTACGCAGGGAGGTCAGGATCTCCTCGGCGGTGACCATGGTGTCGCGGTCCCAGCCGTGCTGGGCGTCCAACGGCATCTGCTCGATGATCCGCAACTGGTAGTCGTGGTCGACGGCGAAGCGGAGCAGGGCCGGGGCCTCGTCCTCGTTGACACCGCGCATCAGCACAGAGTTGATTTTCACGGGGTTGAGCCCGGCGGCGGCCGCCCCGGCGAGCCCGGCCAGCACCGCGTCGAGGCGGGGACGGCGGGTGAGTCGGGTGAACCGGGCCGGGTCCAGAGTGTCAAGTGAGACGTTCACCCGGTCCAGGCCAGCCGTGCGCAGCGCCGGGGCCAGCTTGTCGAGCCCGATGCCGTTGGTGGTCAGCGAGACCCGGGGGCGGGGCCGCAACGCGGCCACCTGGGTGACGATGCCGACCAGGCCGGGCCGGATCAGCGGCTCGCCGCCGGTGAACCGCACCTCGGTCACACCGAGCCGCTCGACTGCCACCCGGACCAGCCGGACGATCTCCTCGTCGGTCAGCAGATCGGGGCCGGCCAGCCAGGGCAGCCCTTCCGCCGGCATGCAGTAGGTGCAGCGCAGGTTGCACTTGTCGGTGAGGGACACGCGTAGGTCACGGGCGACGCGGCCGTACCGGTCGACGAGGACGCCATCGGTCCCCGGGGTGACGCTCACCTGTCGACCGTAGCGCGTTCGACCCCGGCCGGGACGGCGCGGGCGGTCTGGAGGACCGCGTCCCGGTAGCCGCCGCCGAAGAGCGCGGTGTGCACGAGCAGCAGATGCAGTTGGTGCAGTGGCACCCGCTCCCGCCAGCCGTCCGGCAGCGGCCAACTCTCCCGATAGGCGGCCAGCACCCGATCCAGGTGGGGGATGCCGCCGAAGAGGGCGAGCTGGGCCAGATCCGTCTCCCGGTGCCCGCCGTGCGCCGCCGGGTCGATCAGCCAGGCCCGGTCGGCGGCCCCCCAGAGCACGTTGCCAGGCCACAGGTCGCCGTGGATGCGCGACGGAGGCTCGTCGCCGCCGAGCCCGTCGAGCCGACCGATCACCTGCTCGATGACTGTGGCGTCGGCGCCGGTCAGCGCGCCGCCGTCGACCGAGCGGCGCAGGTAGGGGACGAGGCGTCGCTCGGCGAACCACGTCGACCAGGGCCCGTCGGTGGGGGTGTTGTCCTGGGGGAGCGACCCGATGAAACCCGGCCAGGCCGCACCGAAGGTGGGTGAGCCCGCCCGGTGCAGGTCGGCCAGCTCCCGGCCGAAGCGTTCCGCGGCCTCCGGCGTCGGCTCGCCGGGCTCCACCCAGTCGAGCGCCAGCAGGCCCGGCAACGCCACGATCACCTCGGGTACGGGGATAGCGCCGGCCTCCCGCAGCCAGCGCAGCCCGGCCGCCTCGGCGGCGAAGAAACCCTCCGGGGCGGGCCGGTCGGCCCCCTCGGGCCAGGATTTGGCGAAAACGGAGTGGCCGTCGTCGAGGGTGAGCCGGGCGGCGGCGCAGATGTGCCCACCGGCGACCGGCGTCTCCCGGATCCGCTGATGGGTCCGGAAGGTCGGCAGGTGTGCCGGATGCGCGCGCAGGTACGCCAGGTCCATCAGCGCACGGTAACCGCTCCCTGTGACGCCACGGTGCCGCCCGAGGACATCGGCCCTCTTTCGGCATCCGTGGATACGCAATGAGCAGGAAAAACACACTCAGTAACTGTGGATAAACCGTGTGTCGTCCACAGGGTCTGTTGAGCCGGGCAGACCCGCCGCAGGCTTCCGGCATGACCTCGACCGAACGCCCCGAGCTCGCCGTCCGCTCCCCCGCCGATCTGATCGCCGCCGTGCCGTACCTGCTCGGCTTCCATCCCACCGACAGTGTGGTCGCTGTGGCGTTGCTCGGGCGGCAGATCATCTTCGCCGCTCGCGCGGACCTGCCCGAGCCGTCGGCTGATCTGGTCGAGCGGGCCCGGCACCTGGCCGGCGTGATCCGCCGCCAGGGCGCGGAGGCCGCCACCGTTGTCGGTTACGGGCCACCCGATCGGGTGACGCCGGCCGTGGACGCGGTGCGCGCCGCACTGACCGCCGCCGGGCTGGAGGTGCTCGACGCGTTGCGGGTGACCGAGGGCCGGTGGTGGTCCTATCTCTGCACCGAGCCCGACTGCTGCCCGCCCGAGGGTCGGCGCTACGACCCGTCCGCCAACCCGGTGACCGCCTCGGCGGTCTTCGCCGGCCAGGTCGCGCTCCCCGACCGGGCCGCCCTCGTGGCGCAGGTGGCACCGGTGGACGGCCCGGCCCGGGACGCGGTGCGGGCGGCCACCGCCCGAGCCGAGCTGCGCCTGGCCGAGCTGCTTGAGCAGGCACCCGCGAGTGACCTGCTCGGCGGCCGGACGATGTGCGCCGCCGGGGTCGCGGCGGTCCGCGAGGCCCAGCGCCGGCAGCGCCGCGGTGAGCGGCTCGACGACGACGAGGTGGCCTGGTTGAGCCTGCTGATGACCCACCTGCCGATCCGCGATCACGCCTGGGAGCGCACCGACGGTCGGGACCGGGACATCGCCCTCTGGACCGACGTGCTGCGCCGGGCCGAGCCGAGGTTGGCCGCCGCGCCAGGCGCGTTGCTGGCGTTCGCGGCCTGGCGCGCCGGGCAGGGGGCGTTGGCGGCGGTCGCCCTGGAGCGCACGCTGAGCCTGCACCCCGACTACTCGCTCGCCGTGCTGCTTGACGACATGCTTCGGCGTGGGGTGCCCCCATCCGAGCTGGACGGGTGGCCCTCGGCCGGGATGCCGGGGGTCATCCGACCGCGCAAGCGGAGGCGACGTGGCCGCCGCTGACCGGACCCGCAGGCGGGCTGGAATTGATCGACTCCGTCTTCCGGAACTCGGGCCGTCCTCGCTGCCGGGACACCCCGACATCAGTAAAGCCGAGATTCGATCACTGATTGTCGGGATTCAGCAGCAGCGGTACAACGCTCATCGATCGACAACTACGCTCTGTCGGGCGTCGTTTGTTGCTTCCGCGCGCCCCCAACCGTCTCCAGGCGAGGTCCGCATGACTGCCTCCCGCGTTTCCGAATTCTCGCTGGTCGTGTCAGCCGAGGACGATGCGGACCCGGCTGGCGTCGACGAACTGGGCGGAATGCTGCGGCTCGCGCTGGCCGACGCGGGCGCGACTCGGATCGACAGGGCCGCGACCGACAGCGCGCCCGACGGCACCCGCGGGATCGAGCTGCTCGGCGTGATCGCGATCGTCGTCACCGCAGTGCAGACCGTGGAGGCCCTCACGACGGTGGTGGAGGCCATTCGCGGCTGCCTTGCCCGCGCGGCCGGCCGCCGCCGACGGGCGCGGCTGACCGTAGCCGGGGTCGACGTGGAGATCGCCGCCGACACCGACGTCGCGCCCATCGTGGCCGCACTCATGGCCCAACCCGGCCGGCCCATGACCGGGCTGCGCCGGGCCCTCGTGGTCGCGAACGCACGGTACGACGACCCGGCGCTCGCCGCCCTGCGCGCCCCGACCCACGACGCGGACGCGCTCGCCCGGGTGCTCGGCGACCCAGCGATCGGCGGCTTCGACGTCGAGCTTCTGATGGACGCCGACGAGCGCACCATCCGGCGGCGCGTCGCGGCATTCTTCGCCGACCGCGACCGCGACGATCTGCTGCTGCTGCATTTCTCCTGCCACGGCGTGAAGGACCCCCTCGGCCAGCTCTACCTGGCCGCTCGCGACACGGACCTGACATCGCTGAGCGCCACCGGGGTCGCCGCCGCGTTCGTCAACGACCAGCTCGTGCGGACCCAGTCCAAGCGCGTGATCCTGGTGTTGGACTGCTGCTACAGCGGCGCCTTCAACCGGGGCGTCGCGGCCCGCGCCGACCGGAGCGTCCACATCGGCGACGCTTTCAACACCGGGACCGGCCGGATCGTGCTCACCGCGTCCAGCGCGACCGAGTACGCGTTCGAGGGCGGCGACCTGACCCACGCCGAGGCCGGGACGTCGGTCTTCACCACGGCGCTGGTCAACGGGCTGGCCACCGGCGAGGCGGACCTTGGCGGCGACGGCGAGATCTCGGTCGACGAACTCTACGACTACACCTACCGGCAGGTCCGTAAGCGGACCCCGGGCCAGACGCCGATGAAGTGGACGTTCGGCGTCGAGGGCAGCCTGACCGTCGCCCGCAGCGTCCGGCCCGCAGCTCTGCCGGCGATGGTGCTGGCCGACCTGACCAGCGAACGGGTGGTCCTCCGCCTGGAGGCGGTTGCCGCGCTGCTCCGGCTCCGCAGCGGCCCGAACACGAACCTCGCCGGGCGCGCCTCGGCCGAGCTGCGCCGTCTGCGCGACGAGGACGACAGCGCCCGTGTGCGGGCCGCCGCGGCGAGTGCGCTGGACGACGCGGCCCCGCCACCCCTGCCGGTCATCTCGCCGCCCGCCCCGCCGCCCGCCCCGCCGGTCATGCCACAGCCCGCTCCGCTGCCCGACCCGGCGGTCATCTCGCCGCCCGAGCCGGCCGCGGCCCCTGCTGTGGCGCCGTTACCTGTCCTGGCACCGAGTCAGGAACCGGCTCGGGCGCCCACCCCGGCGGCCACCGCGGCACCGGCAACCATCCCAGCGCCGAGACAGGTACCCACGAGAGAGCCCGCGCCGACGTCAGCGGCAGTCGCGCCGCGCGTACGCGCTGAGCGGCCGGCGGACCTGGCCTCGAGGGTCGGGGGGTGGCCCGCCACGGTGGCGCATCCGTCGATGTTCGCCACTCTCGTCGCCGTCGGGCTGATAGCGGTCATCCAAGCCGTCGAGATGGTGATCGTCGGGCAGGACGCCCGCTACTTCTTCGGCCTCAACGTGCTCGCCGTCGTCCCGGTCGTCGCGGTGATCGCCCTGGTTACGGCCGTGCGGGCGCAGGAGTGGCGCTGGGCGGCCGGGATGGCGGCGGTCCTGGCGATCACGCTGGTCCAGGCACTTGTCACGCTGTTCAGTGACACCGTCTACGACCACGGTGTGGTGCGCAGCGGCGTCGTGTGGTTCGACGCCAACGCCGGCAGCGAAGGCCCCAACGGATTCCTGCTTCGACTGGCGGTCAGCCTGCCGCCGATGCTCTGGTTCGCGCTGGTCGGTCCGACGCGACCGCCCCGGCAGCGTGCCTGGCTCGGGCTGCGACATCCCGGTCTGCTGCTGACCATCGTCGTCGCCCTCGCCGTGTCGCTGACCGGGACGGCGATACTCGATCCCATAGCCGACGGCAGCGCGAGCACGTTCGGCCTCATCCGACCCCAGGGGACCGCTTCCTACGGCTCTTCCACAGTCGTCGGCCTCGGCAACGTAACGTCGTCGTACAGTCGCGCCGGCCACAACTGGGCGACCGCACTGTGGTGCGCGGGATGGCTGGCGCTCATGGTCACGGCGGCTATCACGCTTGTGCGGCTGATCCTTGGGCGGCGGACCGTCTGGGCGCTCGCCGTCGGCATCGGGGTCGTCGCCTCGGTCGCCGTTGGCGTCGTCGCGGGCGGCCACTACGCGCCGCCGGCGCAGTACCTGCTGGCCCGATACCTGGCGGTCATGACCGGCACCGTGGGCGCGGGTGTGCTCGCGTACGCGCTGTTCGGCTCCCGGCGAAAACACCCCGATCGCGGGAGGTGACCCGGATCGATCGGCGCGACCGGAGCTGATCGACTCGGCTTCCTGGAAGTCGGGGCGTCCACGCGCCGGGACACCCCGCTATCAGCGAACCCGAGTCGATCACGGGTCAGTGCGTGACGTGGCGCCCTCCGTCGAACGATGTACGCGTTTCTCCTGATCGCGGCGGACTCGGCGGGGCGCGCGCCAGCCGACAATGATCGAGTGACCCCGGAACTGCTGCTCTCGTTGGCCGGGCTGGCGTTGGTGGACAGCACCAGCATCGGCACCCTCTTCATCCCGGTCTGGCTGCTGCTCGCCCCCGGGTCGGTCAACGCCCGGCGGATCCTGGGCTACCTCGCTACCATCGCGGCGTTCTACCTCGCGGTTGGGCTGCTGCTGGTGTGGGGCGGCAGCAGATTGGCGGACGTGCTGGGTGGTGCCCTGGACAACCCGGCCGTGCTCTGGGCGCAACTCGTGCTGGGCGTGGCGATGCTGGCGCTCAGCTTCCGCTACGACGGCAAACGACGTCCCCGCGGCGGTGGTGTGCTGCGCTGGCGGGACCGGGCCACCGCTGGGGACTCCTCGGCCCGCTGGTTGGTCGGGCTCGCCTTGCTGGCCGCGCTCGCCGAGGTGGCGACCATGCTCCCGTACCTCGGCGCGGTGGGTCTGTTGGCCACCTCGGCTGTCGGCCCGGCGACCGTGGTGGCGTTGCTCGCCGGATACTGCCTGGTCATGGTGCTGCCCGCGGTGGTGTTGCTGGGTGCCCGGGTGGCCCGCCCGGCGCTTGTCGAGCCGGTGCTGGCCCGCCTGAACACCTGGATCGTCTCGAAGGCGGGCGGTGCGTTGGGCTGGATCCTCGGCATCGCCGGCTTCCTGATCGCTCGCGATGCCGCCGCGCGGCTGGCCCTGTTCGACCTGATCGACCGGATCGGTCGCTGACGGGCCGCCCGGTCAGGCCGGCTGTTCCAGCGTGATCCGGTGCGGCCCGGTGTACACGTTCATGGTCCGGCCCCGCAGGAAACCGACAAGTGTCATCCCCGCCTCGTCGGCCAGTTCGGCGGCGAGCGTGCTCGGTGCGGACACCGCCGCCAGCAGCGGTAACCCGGCCATCCATGCCTTCTGGGTCAGCTCGAAGCTGGCCCGGCCGGAGACCAGCAGCAGGTGCCCGGCCAGTGGCAGCCGACGTTCGCGCACCGCCCAGCCGATCACCTTGTCCACCGCGTTGTGCCGGCCCACGTCCTCCCGCAGCACCACAAGCTCTCCGTCGGGGGTGAACAGACCTGCCGCGTGCAGCCCACCGGTCCGGTCGAAGCCACGCTGGGCGGCGCGCAGTCGGTCGGGCAGCTCGGCGAGCAGCGCGGCCGGCACGCTGAGCGGATCGGCGGAGACCGGAAACTGCGACCGGGTGCGGATCGCGTCGATGCTGGCCTTGCCGCAGACTCCGCAGGAACTGGTCGTGTAGAAGTTCCGGGACGGGTCGGTGGTCGGTTCCGGCACGCCGGGGGCGAGTGCCACGTCCACCACGTTGTACGTGTTCGGTGTCTCCGCGCCAGCACAGAGCTGCGCGGTCAACACGTCGTCGGTCGACCGGATCAGCCCCTCGGTCAGCAGGAACCCGATGGCCAGGTCGAGGTCGTCACCAGGCGTACGCATGGTCACGGCGAGGGGCTTGCGCCGGCCCGGCCCGGCCGCGCCGACCCGGATCTCCAGCGGTTCCTCCACCGCGAGCGTGTCCGGTCGCCGGATGGACCCGCGCCCGACTGTCGCCGCGTCGAGGTCGATCCGAAGTACGCCCCGCCGATCAGTTGCCCGTCCCATCCCGCCATCCTCCACCTCCCGCCGGCACGCGCGCACGGCACCGGGCATCGGGCACCCGGGAGCGCGAGTACCGGCCGCCGAGCGCCAGCGCGGCCCCGACCGAGCGTCGGCCCGTGGAGCGTCGGCCCGTGGAGCGTCGGCCCGTGGAGCGTCGGCCCGTGGAGCGTCGGCGCGGCTACGGTGGCCGGATGGAGACGTACGCCGCCGTGGTGCTCGCAGGTGGGTCCGCCCGACGGATGGGCGGGGTGGACAAGCCCGCGCTCCCGGTCGGTGGCCGGTCGATGCGCGACCGGGTGCTGGCCGCCGTCAGCGACGCCACCCCACGGGTGCTCGTCGGTCCGGCCGAAGAGGTCCCGGAGGGCGTGCGGGTCACCCGGGAGGACCCGCCGGGCGGGGGTCCGGTCGCCGCGACGGCTGCCGGGCTGGCGCTGCTCGACCCGGACACCGCACTTGTCGCGCTGCTCGCCGCCGACCTGCCGCTGCTCACCCGCGCCGCGATCGGCGACCTGCTGACCCACCTCACCGGAGACAACCCCGACGCCGCCCACGCGGGCCAGGGTGCCGCCCACGCGGGCCAGGGTGCCGCACACGCGGGCCAGGGTGCCGCCCACGCGGGCCAGGGTGCCGCCCTGGCGGGCGGTGGCTCTCCTTCCGTGCCGATGGTCGGCACCGGCCTGGTCGGGCGCGAGCGGCCCGACGGGGCGTGCTTCGTCGATGGGGACGGTCGGCGGCAGTCGCTCTGCGGTGTCTGGCGGGTCGCGGCGCTGCGGGCCGCGTTGGACCGCCTGACTGTCGAGCGGGGCGGCAGGCTGTCCGGCGCAGCGGTCCGGGCGCTGCTGGCCGGGCTCGTCGTGCGGGAGGTGCCCTGGTCCGGCGACGGCCCGCCGCCCTGGTTCGACTGCGACACTGACGAGGACGTACGCCGGGCGGAGGAGTGGGCGCGATGACGGTGATGGACGACTGGGTGACGGCGGTCTGTACCGAGCTGGATCTGGACCCGGCCGGGGTGCCCGTACAGGCGGTGCTGGATGTGGCCCGCGACGTCGCCCACCAGGTGTTGCGGCCGGGCGCGCCGGTCACCGCGTACCTGCTGGGGCTGGCGGTCGGCCGGGGTGCCGACCCGGCGGACGTCGCGGCCCGGCTCAGCGCCCTGGCCGGCTCCTGGCCTGTCGAACTGGGCGCCGACCCGGCGGACCCGACGGCCCCCTGACCGCCGCTGTCCGATCCCGGTCCGGGCTGAGAGTGCCAGTGGGTGGCGTGGGTAGGGTGATCGTGACGGACGGAGGCGATCATGACGGCTGACCACCCCTCGGCGCCGCTCGGTGACCTGCCCGGCGCTACGGCTGAGCCGGCGGAATCGATCCTGCTCGACGAACCCAGCACGACGGACCTGCGGGCGAAGGTGACCGAGGCCTGGCAGGAGTTCGCGCGTGCGCTCGCCCTCCGGCTGCGGGAGCTTCCTGTCGGCGCGCACCTGGAGGTGACCCTGGACCCGACCGCCTCCGGCACCGGGGACGCCGTCTACTCGGTGAGCGTGGACGTGCGCGACGGCGGCGGGTTGTCCGCGCGGGCCGTCGGCAACGCCACGCTGCCGGCGGGCTACCGGCTGGATCGCGGTGCGGTGGCGGACATGGTCGCGCTCGGCTGGTCGCCACCCGGGGTGGTCGCCGGCTCCGGCGGCTTCTTCGGGCTGGACGACCGGACGAGCGAGTCGACCCGGATCGCCGCGTTGCTCTCCCGGACGCTGCGAGACGTCTACGGCGCCCCGCATCCGGCGTTCCTCGTCTACCTGGTGCAGGACGCCGAGGGTGAGCCGCTGGCCGTGGACCCGTTGGGCACGGCGCGCAGCGAGTTCGGCCCGGACGCCGACGTCGAGGCCGATCTGGAGGAGGCGCTGGCCGAGGCGGCCTCCGCGCAGGCCGAGCGGGACGACGTGCTCGACCTGGCTGATCGGGTCCGGACGGTGGTCTCCACGATGCTGAAGTCGGACACTGACCGGTTGCAGGTCGACTCGGACGGAGACATCAACATCCGGGCCGGCTCGGCGATGGTCTTCGTGCGGGTGCGGGACAACCCGCCGCTGGTGGACGTGTTCTCGCCGGTGCTCACCGAGGTGGAGCCGACCGAGCGGCTCTACGTCAAGCTTTCCGAGTTGACCAACCGGATGCCGATCGGCCGTCTCTACTGCGCCGACGACACGGTCTGGGCGTCCATCCCGGTCTTCGGTCGTAACTTCCAGGCCACCCACCTGATGCTGGCGGTGCAGGTGATGACCGGTCTCGCCGACGAGTTGGACGACCGGCTGCACGGTGAGTTCGGCGGCAAGCGGTTCTTCGGTGAGGGTGACAAGCCGGTTCGGCGCGACGAGTCGGAGCACCGCACCGGCATGTACCTCTAGACGTCCAGCAGGGTCTTGCCGACCGTCGCGCGCGCCTCGATGGCGGTGTGCGCGTCGGCGGCGCGTTCCAGCGGGAACCGTTGGCCGATCAGCGGTCGCAGGCGGCCGGCGGCCGCGTCCGCCAGGGCCTGCCGGGTGTACGCCCGCAGCCGCGCCGGTGACGTGTCCGGCCGGACCACTGTGACCTGCCGTGCTGCGGCGGCCTCCGCCGACACCGGGGACCACTCCCCGCTCGCCAGGCCGTAGCTGACCATGCGGCCGGCCGGGTCCAGCAGGTCGAATGCCGCTCGGGCCACCGCCCCACCGACCCCGTCGAGCACCACGTCGACCCCGCCCGTCGCGACCCGGACGCGGTCGGCCCAGTCGGGTTGGAGGTAGTCGACGGCGAGGCCGGCGCCCAGCTCGGGCAGCAGGTCCACCTTGCGTGGCCCACCGGCGACGCCGATCACCAGGGCACCGGCCCGGGCCGCGAGCTGCACCAACAGGCTGCCCACGCCACCCGCGGCGGCTTCCACGAGCACCCGGTCGCCGGGGCGGACGCCGACCGCCTCGATGAGCATGGTGGCGGTGCGCCCGTCGGCAAGCAGTGCCACCGCCTGGTCCACTGCCAACCCGTCGGGCACCTCGATCGGCGCGTCGGTGTCCACCGCCGCGCGTTCGGCGTAACCGCCGGAGCCGCCGGTGGCGCTCACCACTCGCCGCCCGATCAGGGCCGGATCGACGTCCGGGCCGACGGCGGCGATCACCCCGCCCACGCCGTTGCCGGGGATCAGGGGCGGGGTGATCTGGAACGGCCCGGGGCGCCCGGAGCGCTGCTGCGTCTCGACGAAGGTGATGTTCGCGTGCGCGACGTCGATCAGCACCTGGCCGGGGCCGGGCGTCGGGTCGGTCGCGGGGCCGGGCACCAGCACCTCGGGTCCGCCGAACTCACGTAACCAGACCGCCCGCATCACGTCCCCCTCGGCTGCGGTGGGCGGCGCGCCCACGCTCCCGACCACTCCACCTCCTCAACCAGGGTTGAGGTCAAGCGGTGCGGGCGGACGGGCCGACGCCGGGGGACTCGACCAGCCGGGACAGCACGATCGTGCTGCGGGTTGAGGTCACGAAGGACTCGGCGCGCAGTCTTTCCAGGGCCGCCTCCAGGTGGGCGATGTCGGCGGCGCGCAGGTGCACGAGCGCGTCCGCCTCCCCGGAGACGGTGTACGCGCCGACCACCTCCGGGTGCCGCCGGGCTGCCACGCCGATCTGGGCGGGGGTGGTCCGGCCGGCGCAGAACAGCTCGACGAACGCCTCGGTGGTCCAGCCGACGGCGGCGGGATCAACCACGGCCGTGAATCCCCTGATCACACCGGTGGCCCGCAGCCGGTCGACGCGACGCTTCACGGCCGGGGCGGAGAGTGACACCCGCGTGCCGATGTCGGCGTACGACGCCCGGGCGTCGGCGACGAGCAACGCAATGATCCGCTGGTCTACCGCGTCTATCTGCAACGTTCCGCCTCTGGGAAGCAACGGTTGTGGCTGTTACCAAAGTTCTACGGTACCTACTCTTGGTGACCGTGAACCAGCACCGAGTCCCGCGAAAGCGGACATATCTCATGTGCTCGCCCGAGCACTTCGCGGTCGAGTACGCGATCAACCCGTGGATGGACGTGACCACCCCGGTCGACCGGGACCTGGCCGTCAAACAGTGGGACCGGCTGCGCGAGACGCTGATCGGCCTCGGCCACGAGGTGCACCTGCTCACGCCCGAGCAGGGCCTGCCGGACATGGTCTACGCCGCCAACGGCGCCTTTGTGGTGGACGGCAGCGTGTACGGCGCCCGGTTCAAGCACGAGCAGCGGGCCGCCGAGGCCGCCGCCCACCACGCCTTCTACGAGTCGCAGGGCTGGCGGTTCCTCGCACCCAGCGAGACCAACGAGGGTGAGGGCGACTTCGCGTACGTGCCGGAGGCCCACGGCGGGCTCATCCTCGCCGGGCACGGCTTCCGCACCGAGCTTCCGGCACACGCCGAGGCGCAGGAGGCGCTGGGCCGCCCGGTGGTGTCGCTCCGGTTGGTCGACCCCCGCTTCTACCACCTCGACGTGGCGCTGGCGGCCATCGACGACTCGAACGTCGTCTACTTCCCCGGCGCGTTCTCCGCGGCGAGCCAGCGGGTGCTCACCCAGCTCTTCCCGGACGCGGTGATCGCCGACGACGCCGACGCGTTGGCCTTCGGGCTGAACCTGGTGAGCGACGGCGCGAACGTGGTGCTCAACAGCGAGGCCACCCGGCTGGCCGGCAAGCTCAAGGCCGCCGGTTACACGCCGGTCCCGGTCGAGTTGGCCGAGCTGAAGAAGGGCGGCGGCAGCGTGAAGTGCTGCATCGCCGAGCTGCGGCACTGATCAGCGAATGCTTCGGGGCCGGCCTCCCACTGGGAGGCCGGCCCCGAATCGTGCTGCGGGTGGGTGGTCAGCCCAGCGTGGCCAGCTCGTTGATCAGCACGTTCGACATGACCTGGCCGTCGCGCTGCACCTCCCGCAGGTACCACTTCTGCTGCGGGGTGCGCGGCTGGTTGAACTGCCAGATGCCGCGCGGGCTGTCGATCTGGCCGATCTTGCCGAGCGCCAGGTTGACCTGCTGCGGGTTGGGCGAGCCGCCGGTGAGCTGGATCGCCTGGTCGAGGACCTGCGCCGCGTCGTACGACGCCATCGCGTACGTGGTGGGCGTGACCTGGTACTTCTTGCGGTAGGCCGAGGCGAAGACCCGGTTCGACGTGTTGTTCAGGTCGGCCGAGTAGTTCAACGCGGTCTGGATGCCCAGCGCGTTGTCCCTGAGGTTTTCCAACACGTTGCCCTCGGTGAGGAAGCCGGGCGCGTAGATCGGCCCGCGGAACTTCTCCCGCAACTGCTTGATGAACTCCACAGCCGCCGCGCCGGCGAAGAAGCAGAAGACCGCCGTGGGGTCCTTGGCCAACGCCTTGGTGATGTCGGCGGCGAAGGTGGTCTTGCCGGGGTTGGGGTTGGCGCTGGTGTAGGTGACCGGGTCGCCGATGCGCGGGTCGCTCGTGCCGAACTCCTGCCGGAAGCCACGCACCACGTCCGGGCTGCCGACGTTCTCCGGCATGATGATCGCGATGCGGCCGTTGGTCGGGAGTTGGTCGCGCAGGTAGCGGCCCAGCGCCTTGCCGGCCTCGTCCAGCACGTACGACGTCCGCCAGATGTAGAAGACGCTCTGCAGGCTGCTCGGTGAGGCGTTGGAGCCGATCAGCGGGACCTTGGCCTGCTCGACGGTGTCCCGGATGCCGACCATCACCGCCGAGTTGACCACCCCGGTGAGCGCCAGCACGCCCTGCTTGAGCAGCCCTTCGACGGCGGCCTTGCCGGTCTTCGCGGTGTCGCCCTCGTCGGCGGTCAGCAGCTCCACCGGGTGGCCGCCCAGCCGCTTGTCGTGCAGGTCCAGGAAGAGCTGGAAGCCGTTGGTGATGTCGTCGCCGATGCTCTTGAGACCACCGGCCTGTGGCGTGATCAGACCGATCTTGACCGGGCTGCGGTTGGCGGTCGGCTGGGCGTCGGTGTCGGAGCCACACCCGGCGACGAACCCGGTGGTACCGAGCGCGGCCAACAGTTGGAGCGCCCGCCTGCGATTCATCTGTGACACCGAGTTCCTTCCAAGGAGCGAGCGTTGCAGGGCTGAACACCGCCCTCCGGCGTTCTACCTGGTCCGCGACGCTGCGTCAATGGCTAGTGATCAACGTGCAGGGACCGCAACGAAGCAAGGACCCGGGGCCAGGCGGTGGACTCCGGGTCGATCAGCCCGAAATGCTCGTATCCAGGCAGTTCAAGAAGGGAGATATCGGATCCTGCGGCTGTTGCTTCCGCCACAAATCCCCGGCTCATCTCCACCGGTACCTGCTGATCCTCCGAGCCGTGCAGAACTACCGTCCGTGTCCGCATCGGTACCAACGATCGTGGATCCGCCACCGCGTACCGCTCCGGAACCTCGGTCGGGCCGCCCCCGAGCAACGCGGCCACCGCGCCCGAGTCCAGGTCCCGCCGGTACGCCTCGGCCAGGTCGGCCACCGGGGCCAGGGCGAGCACCCCAGCCACCGTCGCCGGGGCGGTCGCCGCCACGTACAGCGCCAGGTGGCCGCCGGCCGAGTGCCCGACCAGGATCGGCGCGGCCCCGGTCACCCGGCCGGGCAGCGCCTCGGCGGCCAGCACGGGCAGCTCGGCCACCCCGGTCAGCACGTCGGTGAACGTGCCCGGCCAGCCACCTCCCGGCTGCCCGGTCCGCCGGTATTCGAGCTGGGCCACCGGGTAGCCGTCCGCGGCGAGTGCGGCCGCCAGCGGGTCGGTGTGCCGCCGGTCGTACCCGACCCGCCAGAAACCGCCGTGCAGGACGACGACAAGCGGCCGCGCCGGACCAGTTCCGGCCGGCCACCGCAGGTCGGCCACCTGGTCCGGGTGGTCGCCGTACGCCACGGTCCGGTCGGGCTGCGGTGCGGGCCGGGTCAACACGGCGCGCGGGTCGGCAGGCATGGCGCGACGGTAGCGCGCCCGCGCGGGTGTTTCGGGTCCGGTAGTCGGTCCCGGATGCCATGAGTCCTGCCCGCTGGGTAAAGATGGACCCCATGACCGAAGCGCGCTCAGCTGGACACGACGACGAGCCGGGCACCGACGACTCCGGCCACCCCGGCACTGTTGTGGTGGTCGGTCCGGACGGCCGGCCGATCGGGACGATGCAGACCGACGAGGGCCAGGGTGAGGACCCGACCCGCCTGGTCGAACAGCCGGCCAAGGTGATGCGGATCGGCAGCATGATCAAGCAGTTGCTTGAGGAGGTGAAAGCCGCACCTCTCGACGACGCGAGTCGCAACCGGATGCGGGAGATCCACGAGCGGTCGATCGTCGAGCTCAAGGAGGGCCTCGCCCCCGAGCTGCGCGACGAGTTGGAGCGCATCTCGCTGCCCTTCACCGAGGACAAGGCCCCCAGCGAGGGCGAGTTGCGGATCGCGCACGCCCAGCTCGTCGGTTGGCTGGAGGGCCTGTTCCACGGCATCCAGGCGGCCCTGGTGGCCCAGCAGATGGCCGCCCGGGTCCAACTGGAGCAGATGCGTGGCGGCCGGCAGGCGCTGCCCAGTGGCCCCGGCGGGATGGTCCCCGGGATGTCTGGCATCGGCCAGCCGGGCGGCGGTGAGGGCCACAACACCGGCCAGTACCTGTAACCCGGCTCAGTCCACCCCGAAGACCTTCTCCAGGTACGCCGCCACGCCGTCCTCGGTGTTCGCCGTCGTCACCTCGTCGGCGACCGCGAGGACGGCGCGGTGCGCGTTGGCCACCGCCACGCCCCGGCCGGCCCAGCTCAACATCGGCACGTCGTTGGGCATGTCACCGAAGGCCAGCACATCTGCGGCGGACACCCCGAGGCGGTCGCAGTACCAGGCCAGCCCGGCCGCCTTGGTCACCCCGGCCGCGGAGATCTCCACCAGCCCGGAGGACGACGAGTGGGTGGCCTCCGCCAACCCCGCCACCGCCGCGGCGATCAGTTCGACGAAGGTGTCCGGGTCCTGCTCGCCGGCCCGGGCGAGCAGCTTCACGGCCGGCACCGAGAGCAACTCCTCAGGGGTCTCGATCGGTCGGATCCCCTCGGGGTCGACGTCCCACCGCAGCGGGTAGTGCGCCTCGTGCCGCATCTCCCGGCTGTCCAGGATCTCCACGGCGAAGCTGATGTCGGGCACCTCGGCCCGTAGCCTCCGGGCCACCTCGGCCAGGTGGTGCGGCGCGAGCGGATCGGCCCGCAGCACCTCGTCGGAGAACGGGTCGTAGACCACCGCGCCGTTGGCGCAGACCGCCGGCAGCGGCTGGGCGAGCTGGTCGTACACCATCTTGAGCCAGCGGACCGGACGGCCGGTGACCAGGACGACAGGGGTGCCTCGCGCGGAGATCCGCGCGAGCACGTCGGCGGTACGTGGACTGACGGTGTGGTCGTCGCGGATCAGCGTGCCGTCGATGTCGGTGGCGATCAGGCGGGGCGTCTCTCCCATCACCGGGACAGTAGCCGGTCCAGATACACCGCCACACCGTCGTCGTCGTTGCGCAGGGTCACCTCGTCCGCGGCGGCGCGCAGGGCGGGGTGCGCATTGGCCACCGCCACCCGGGACCAGCCGGCCCACTCGAACATCGGCAGGTCGTTGGGCATGTCACCGAAGACCAGGACATCGGCCGGGTCCACCCCGAGGCTCTGCGCCACCACCGTCAGCCCGGTCGCCTTGTCCACCCCCGGCGGGCAGATCTCGATGAAGCCGAGCCCGGCCTGGGTGAGCGTGGCGACCTGCGGCGAGACGATCCGGCGGGCCACCGCCAGCAGTTCGTCCACGTGGTGGTCAGCGGTCCGGGCGAACGCCTTGATCACGTCGCAGGACAGGCACTCCGCACGGCTTCGTGCCTCGAACCGGTCCTGGTAGGGCCAGCTCTCGTGGTAGTCGCCCCAGAGTGGGGCGTCGTGCTCGTCGGACGCCTCGACCATCACGGTCAGTGGGCCGACCTCGGCCTCCAGGTCGGCGAGCAGCCGGGCCAGCACCTCGGCGGGCAGCCGCTCGTCGCGGAGCACCACGGGGCCGGTCGGGTCGCTCTGGTCGACCACCCGGCCACCACCGGCCATCACCAGGAAGTCGGCGGCCCGGATGTCGTTGCGGGTCAACTCGGTCAAACGAGGGCCGCGACCGGTCGCGCCGACCACCGGGATCCCGGCGGCCCGCACCCGGTCCAGCACCCCATGGGTGTACGCGGAGACGGTGTCATCGCTGCGGACCAGCGTGCCGTCCAGGTCGGTCGCGATCAGCTTGGGCAGTCCCGGGCGGGTCATCGTTCCTCCTTCGCCCACCGCCGTCGCGCCTGCTGTCCCCTTCTGGTGAGGAGACCCTGGCGTCACGGCGGGCAGCAACCGTACCTCGCGGAACGGGTCGCATCCATGGCTTCCAGGCGAATCGGACGCGAACAGAACGCCCTCCAGGCGATCGTGCGCGTTGCGTTGCCGGACGCGGGGATCGCCCACCGTGTCGACCACGACATGCGAGGTCGGCGTGGGTGGGGTCAGGACGGCGGTGCGGGGTGGGTGAAGGGGGCCGCCCGGGTGACGGTGAGGTCGGCCGGCGCGGGGAGGCCGTCATCGCCGACCGGGTCGCGGTCTCGGCGCCGGCGCCACGGGCGGGTCGCCGGCCCGTCTCCGGGGCGGTCGTCCTCCGCTGGCCCGACCGGTGCGCCGGGCGCCGCGGCCGGGGCCAGCCACAGAGCCGCACCGAGCAGTACGCAGGCGGCGAACGCCATCACCAGACCGCGGCCGTACTCGGCCTGGAAGCCGTTCTCGGACGAGTAGAGGAAGTCGCGCTGACCGGGGTCGTCGAGGGTGGCCGTGGCGGCGACCAGCACCGCCAGCAGGGCGCCGGCCAGGGTGAGGCCGGCGAGCCGGGCGTTCGGCCGCACGGCAGCCGTGCCCCGCAGGGCCAGCGCCACGGTGCAGACGAGACCGAGGAGCCCGACCAGGTAACCAACCCCGAAGCCACCGACCTCGGACACCCCGGCCGGCACCTCGAGCGTGCTCTCACCCTCGGGCCCGCCGTTCGGCAGACTCATCACCAGCCATTCGCCGACAAGCGAGGCGACGCCGGCCACCGCGCCCAGACCGGCGAGCAGCAGAGGCAGCCGAGGGTCCTGCGCGAGACCAGCCAGGGACCCGCCGAACCGGCGCCGCGGAGCCGGGTCGACAGCACCCCACTCGATCACGGTCGGCTCGTCGGACCGGTCGCCCTGGCGGGGGATTGGAAGCTCGTCGGACATCGGCCATCCTTCCGCCGGTCACGGACCTGGACGCATCATGGCACAACCAGCCCGTGGTGACAGGGATCGCAGGGCAGGCGTCCGTGCCGGTCGGTCGCTCGGCGGTCACCTTTCCGCTAGCGTTCTCCTCATGCCTATCCGTACCGCTTCAGCACAATGGCAGGGCAATCTCACCGAGGGTGCCGGCACGGTCCGCACCGGTAAGGGCGGCCTGTCGGGCAACTACTCCTTCAAGTCGCGCTTCGAGGAGGGCGAGGGCACCAACCCCGAGGAGCTGATCGCGGCCGCGCACGCCGGCTGCTTCTCGATGGCGTTCTCGAAGGCGCTCGCCGACGCCGGCTCGACTGCCACCTCGGTCGAGACCACCGCCAAGGTCCACCTGGACAAGACCGACGCCGGCATGACCGTGACCCGGATCGACCTGGAGACCGTCGGCCAGGTCCCGGGGATCGACGACGCGGAGTTCCAGAAGCTCGCCGAGGCCGCCAAGGCCAACTGCCCGATCTCCCGCCTGCTCTCGCCGGGTGCCGAGATCACCCTCAGCGCGCGCCTGGCTTCCTGAGCCGGTCTACCCACAACCCGCTCGTTCACGGACAGAGTCTCCGCCCGCTCCTGGGCGGTCGCTCTCTCCGTGAGCCTGCGGGGCCGGTCAGCGACGCCTCACGAGGGGTCCGCCGGGTCCGGCATCGGGCAGAATGGGTGACGTGCCGGTGGAGATGACCCGTGAGCGCTTCGAGGAGCTGGTTGCCGACGCCCTCGACGAGGTGCCCGAGGAACTGCTCGGCCTGATGAGCAACGTGGTCATCCTCGTCGAGGACGACCCGCCCCCGGGCGAGGCCGACCTGCTCGGCCTCTACGAAGGCCACGCCCTCACCAGCCGCGGCTGGGACTACTCAGGCGTCCTACCGGACCGGATCTTCATCTACCGGCGCCCGATCCTGCGGATCTGCGACAACGACGACGACGTCGTCGACGAGGTGGCGGTGACCGTGGTGCACGAGATCGCCCATCACTTCGGCATCGACGACGAGCGGTTGCACGCGCTGGGCTGGGGCTGACCCCACCGGTCGTGCGGTCGCCGCTCGGCCGATGGCCCGTGGTTGCCCTGGTCGCCTACCTTCGGTGCAGCGACCGCAACCCTGTCAGGAGGCACCCTTTCATGCGCAGTGAGCTGTTCTCCGCGGAGAATCTGGAAAAGGAGTCCGCGCAGCCCGGCATGCGGCTGCAGAACTCCAAGATGTTGAAGATCGAACTCAACGGCGAGGCGATGGCCCGGGTCGGGTCGATGGTCGCCTACCAGGGGAATGTGCAGTTCCAGGCGCTGGGCTCGGGTGGGCTCGGCAAGTTTCTCAAGCAGAAGCTCACCGGCGAGGGTGTCCCGCTGATGAAGGTCTCCGGCCAGGGTGACGTCTTCCTCGCCGAACTCGCCAAGGACGTGCACATCATCGACCTGGAGCCGGGCGACGCCCTCTCCATCAACGGCTCCAGCGTGCTCGCCTTCGACTCGACCCTCCAGTACGACATCAGGATGGTCGGCGGTGCCGGGATGGCCTCATCGTCCGGCCTGTTCAACTGCGTCTTCAGCGGCTACGGCCGGATCGCCATCACCACCAAGGGCACCCCGGTCGTGCTCAACGTGGACGCACCCACGTACGTCGACCCGCAGGCCGCGGTCTGCTGGTCGGCCAACCTCCAGACCGGCTACCACCGGGCCGAGCAGTTGGGCCTCGGCACGCTGCTGGGCCGACGCACCGGCGAGTCGTTCACGATGAGCTTCGCCGGCCAGGGTTTCGTGGTGGTGCAGCCGTCCGAGGAGCCGCCGGTCATGGGCAGCGGTCAGCAGCAGCAGGAGGGCGGCCTGCTCGGCGGTCTGCTGAGCTGACCAACACCTGGGCGCGGGCGCTCCCGATCTTTGGGGGTGCCCCGCCCGGTCAGGTCAGCTCACCTGTGCGCAGTCGGGCCAGCCAGGCCGCCGCGTCGACGTAGTCGGCGTCGGAGAGGCCCGCCGGCGCGGGCACCGGCCGATCGCCCGCGGCCTCGGCCCACCGGTGTCGGGGGTACGAGCCCAGGAAACGGACGTCCGCGCAGACCCGGCGCAGCCCCTGCAACGCCTCGCCCAGTCGTACGTCGGCCACGTGCCCCGTGCAGTCCAGGAAGAAGACGTACCGGCCCAACGCCTCCCCGGTGGGGCGGGACTCGATCCGGGTCAGGTTGACGCCCCGGACGGCCAGTTCCATCAGCACGGACAGCAGCGCGCCGACCCGGTCGTGCGCGATGTAGACCGCGAGCGAGGTGAGGTCGTCGCCGGTCGACGGCGGGGGCGGCCCGGGCCGGGACACCAGCGCGAACCGGGTCACCGCGTCCGGGTGATCGGCGATCTTTTCGGCGAGGGTGGCGAGCCGGTGTCGGGCCGCCCCGATCGGAGCGCAGATGGCCGCGTCGTACGCGCCGGCACCGGCGCCCGCCGCGGCCGCGCCGTTGGAGAGCACATCGACAACCACGGCGTCCGGCAGATGGCCGCGTAGCCAGCCCCGGCACTGGGTGGAGGCCTGCGGGTGGGCCGCCACGGTGCGGATCGAGGTCAGCGGCGTGCCGGGCCGAGCGCCGAGCACGAACTCCACAGGCAGGATCACCTCTCGGGTGATCACCAACGGCTCGCCCTCGGCCATCTCGTCCAGGGTGACGCCCACCGCGCCGCCTATCGAGTTTTCCAGCGGCACCAGCGCGGCGTCGGCGTCGCCGGTCCGGACGTTGTCGAGGGCCTCCCCGACGCTGCGGGCAGGCGTACAGGTGCCGCGCTCGGCGGCGGGGATGGAGCGCAGGGCCTGCTCGGCGAAGGTGCCCTCCGGCCCGAGGTAGACGAAGCGTGTCGGCGGTGTTCCCGGCATGCCGATCAGCCTACGCAACCGGCCGGACGGCCGGACCGGCGTCGCAGGCGAGGGCGCGGATGCCGGCCGGGCCGGTGGCGCGTACCTCGATGGTGCAGACGTCGGTGCCGGCGGTGACCAGGACCGGTGCGTTGGCCTGGCCGCGGGTGACCACCTGGAGTTCCTCGTGCCCGGTCACCTCCAGGACGGTGTACTGCCATTCGGCGGCGCAGAGCGGCCCGGTGCGGACCTGGACCCGGACGTTCGCCGGAAGCACGCCTGCCCGACCCCGCAGCAGTTGCACCACCCGTTGACCGGTTGGGCCGTTCCGGCAGGCCGTCGCGACCAGGCCGGCGTCCGGAGTGGGCGTGACCGTGCCGAGTGGCGGTGCGCTGGTCGGCGGGCCGGTGGGTGCGGTGCTCGGGCCGGATGCCGTCGGGGCCGCGGTGTGGGTGGGCGCGGCAGTCGGCTCCGACAACTCGGGTGGGGCGCCACAGCCGGCGAGCACCGCGACGGCGAGCACCGCGAGCGCGACCGGTCGGATCCGGACCGAGGGCAGTGCGGGGGCGTGATCGGACGCCCGGTCACGTGACGCCGGTGGGGTGTGGACCGTCGCCCGTGGTGGGGGAGACGAGGGGCGGGGCGGGGTGAACGGCACGGGCCGATCCTCGGGACATCGGAGAATTCGTCGCGGCCGGGGTGGCCGAGCCCATCGTAGGGTCAGCGGCCGATCGGGTGAAGGTCAGCCGGTGACGCGGTGCCCGGCGCGCTGTAGCGCGGCCGTGCCCTCGGTCAGCCGGACGGCCGGCACCAGCAGGTAGTCGGTGTCGAAGGTGGAGAAGGTGAGCACGCTGACCCGTGCCTCGGCGAGCGGGTCGACGAGCACGGCCAGGCTGCCGGCGCTCGTCGACTCCACCGGGGCGGTGACCCGCAGACAACGCCAGACGGTCTCCACCACGGCTTGCGCCGGAACCCGATCGGCCGGGCAGATCACCGAGATCCCATCGGAGGTCCAGCTCACCGTCACCACGTCGGTGCCGCTCAGCCCGCTCGACAACGCGTACGGCAGGGCGGTGCCGACGGCCAGCCGACACACAGCGTATTCCCCTGGCAGCACGGCGACATCGAGCATGAGGGCACCTTACGGCCTACTCGCGCGAGGCTGAGCCAGCAACGCCGTGTGCGGCTTCGCCGCTGGTCAGACCTCCGAGAAGAAGGTGAGCGAGCCGGCCACGGCGCCGTCGGCGAGCACCGGGGTGGAGATCGCGTCGACTGTCGCGTCGGAGCTGTTCGCCGAGGCGGCCTGCACCCGGAGTAACCCGCGGGCGAGTCGACCGGAGGAGAGCGCCAGCAGGGGCGGGATCTTGTCGATCTCGGCCTCGGTCAGCTCGCCCCGGTTGGCCGTGAAATCGAGAAGGCGCAGCCCGCCGTCGAGCAGCGGGCGCCCGATCAGGCCATCGGGCTCGCCCAGGCAGAGCAGCTCGCAGCCGGCGGTGGAGATCGCCACCACCAGGGTGTCGGCGTCGATCAGCAGGCACGGCTCGGCGGCCCGGGAGACCGTCGAGGACCACTGGCCGACGTTGCCGGACTCCGGCTCTGTCAAGGCCCGCGCCGCCGGCACGAACGCTTCTGAGAGCGAAAGTTCGACGTGGGCCACCGCGCCTCCTATGTGCACCGATCGACTGTCCACGCTAGCGGGTCGCCGACGGAATCACCGAGCGCACCGGGTCACCGAGTCGCGCTGCGTGAACCGAGGCGATCGGTGACGGCGCGGAAACCGGTGAGGTCGAAGGGGGGCCGGAGCCGCGTGGCGTCGCCGGTGACGTTACCGGCGGTGGGCCGGCTTGTCAGCGGCCGTTCGGCCCTCGTCGTACCACCGGTAGTCGGCTGGTGGACGGTAAGTGCCGTTCAGCCATGTGCCGGGGTGCTGTGCGACCCGGGAAAGTTTTTCGGCGGTGGCCGGGCTGATCCGGCTGCCACCGGCCACGAGGAGCCGATCCAGCTCCCGGTGGGTGGCCATCAGACAGTCCTTCGGAAGGCCGTAGACACTGATCACGCCGGAGCCGACGAAGGTCAGCACCGGCGTCACCGGGACCGGCAGCCCCACCGCGTCGGAGAGGGCCTTACTGGCCCGCTTGGCGTCCCGGCGGGACTCGGCCACGTACGGCGGACGCTTGCCGTTGATCTGCACGACGTCCCCGGCGACGAGCACCCTGGCCCGGCCGTGGTCGGCGATGGTCACGGCGAAGAGGCCACTCGGCCCGATGGCGAGGAACCCGGCGCGCTCGTCCTGACCGCGGTCGAGGACGTCTGTGACGTCGGTGCGCGGCCACTCGATGACGTGCCAGGCGGGCCCGAGGTGGTCGAGTTGACCAAGTGCCCGCGCCCCGGCCGCCTCCAGGCGGCGCGCACCCCGCTCGGCACGACGGCGGCGGGCCCATTCGAGCGGTGTCGGACGGACCGGTTCGAGAACCCCCGGCGACTCGACCCGGGGGTGTGGCACCGCCACGGGCGGCAGTGCCCGAGCGGACGGTACGGCTCGTCGTGCGGGAAAGACAGTCATCGCGACCTCCGGCAAAAGGTCCCTCGAAGTTATGTCCTCACTACCCTACGTTGCTACTACCGGTGTTCGGCAAGCCGGAACGCCGGAGTGACTACGGATGAATGCCATATTCATCCACAGTTCTTTTCTCGGATGCCGCCAAACCCTGCCCTACGCTGCGGGAGTGACCCACTACGTCGACAGTGAAGTCGGCCGGCTCGGCACCGTACTGCTGCACCGGCCCGGCCCGGAACTGGCCCGGCTCACGCCACGCAACAACGACTCGCTCCTCTTCGACGCGATCCCCTGGGTCGGACGAGCCCAGGAGGAGCACGACGCGTTCGCCGCCGCCCTGCGCGATCGTGGAGTCGAGGTGCTCTACCTGGCCACCCTGCTGACCGAGACGCTCGCCGTCGCGGACGCCCGGGCCGAGCTCACCGAGCAGGTGCTGCGCTCCCGGCGGCTCGGCGACACCCTGCGGGCCCGCGTCGCCGACCACCTCTCCTACCTCGACCCGGCCGCCCTGGCCGACGTGCTCACCGCCGGGCTGGCCCACGAGGAACTGCGGATCAGCTCGGAGCGGCCGGGCGGACTGGTCTACACGCTCATGGACCGGCACGAGTTCGTCATCGACCCGCTGCCCAACCTGCTGTTCACCCGCGACTCGTCGCTGTGGATCGGCGACCGGGTCGGCGTAACCAGCCTGGCCATGCCGGCCCGACGTCGGGAGACCACCCTGACCGACGCCATCTACCGCCACCACCCACGCTTCGCCGGCACCGAGTTCGTCTACCGCCCGAACCTCGAACACCTGGAGGGCGGGGACGTGCTGCTGCTCGCTCCCGGGGTGCTCGCGGTCGGGGTGGGCGAACGGACCACCCCGGCCGGCGCGGAACGACTCGGCCGACAGGTCTTCGCCGCCGGCCTGGCCCACACCATCCTGGTGGTGCCGATCGCCCAGAAGCGGGCCACCATGCACCTCGACACGGTCTGCACGATGGTCGACGTGGACGCGGTACTCATGTACCCCAACATCGCGAGCACGCTGTCCGCGTACACGGTGATTGCCGGCGCGGACGGTGCGGACCCGCGGGTGGACGGGCCCGCGCCGTTCCTGCGGGCCGCCGCCGACGCGATGGACCTGGACCTGCTGCGGGTCATCGACACCGGGTTGGACCCGGTGACCGCGGAACGCGAGCAGTGGGACGACGGCAACAACACCCTCGCCCTGGCGCCCCGGCTCTGCGTCGGCTACGAGCGCAACACCGAGACCAACGCCCAACTGGAGCGCGCCGGCATCGAGGTGATTCCGATCGCCGGCTCCGAGTTGGGCTCCGGCCGTGGCGGGCCGCGCTGCATGTCCTGCCCGATCACCCGCGACCCGTTGTGAGAATGGGCGCCTCCTCCCGCAGAAGACGCCCAGACGCAGCTCAGCGGAGGGTGAGCTGCCGGCCGAGCAGGCCCTGACGGGAGCGCCGGCTGGCGGCGTCGAGCGGGTCGGTGGCGGCCAGCGCCTCGGCGTACCGCTTGGCGAACTGCGCCACCGGCTCCTCCCAGTCGGCCGCCGGAGTCGTCTCCGGCAGGTCCCAGACCGGCACCAGCCGACCGTGCGCGCGGAACATGCCGGCGAACTTGGTCTGCTCGCCGAGCGTCAGCGAGCCGGCCGCACCGAGGCGGGCAAGCGCGTCCAGGGCGTCGTCCTCGTCGTCGGGCAGCACCCACCGCACGTGTGCCTTCTCCGGGACCTGGCACCAGTAGGCGGCCTTCGCCGCGCTCAGCCGCACGGTCGGGTAGATGGCCGCGTTCGCCCGCTCCAGCGACGCCTGGACGGTCGGATCGTCGGCGGCCCCGGGGTCGAGCCAGAACTCGAACCCCTCGTGCATGGTGATCTCCAGTGGGCCGTCCACGAGGATGTCCTGCAGTCGGGGCCCGGGGCCGGGCAGCGGCGGCACGGTCACCTGACCACCCGGCTCGGTCCGCAGCGCGCTGAGCAGCGCCTCGGCCAGATCCCGGGAGACGTCACCGGACTGCTGGTGGCGTTGCAGACCGATGAGCACCCGACCGTCCGGCTTGGTGATCGCCGGAGCGGCCATCGGCAGCACCGTGGCGAGCGTCGCCGGCCGGTCCCCGAACTCCTCGACCAGGGCGGGTGCCAGCCGCAGCGGCGCGGACGCGGCCGGGACCAACTCGCGCAGCGCGATCCACTCGACCTCGTCGACCAGCCCGTCGAACGGACGCGGCACGAAGACGTCGCGTACCTTGTCGCGGCGGGGGGCGGTATCGGTGGTGGTGCGCTGGCTCTTTCGACGCTTACTCACGGCGTCACAGCCTAGAGGCCCGGCCGGCTCGCCGTGGGCCGGACCCGCCAGAGCCGGACTCAGCCCGCCGGCACCAGGTCGGGTCGGGGCGCCGGCGCCGGGTCGAACTCGGCCCAGACGCGCTGGCCCATGCCGTCCCGCTCGACACCCCAGCGGGTCGCCAGACCGGCCACGATGTGCAGCCCTCGCCCGTCCGCCGCGTCCGCGCTGGCCGTCCGGATCCGTGGCGCGGTGCTCGCGCCGCCGTCGGTGACTCCGAGCTGGATCAGTGGGCCCTGGGCCGAGGGTCGCATCCGCCAGGCCACCCGGACCACTCCGCCGGGCAGCGGCCTGGCGTGCCGCACCGCGTTGCCCACCAGCTCCGCGAGCACCGCGATCAGGTCCGCGAGGAGCATCGGGGGTACGACGTCCGCCAGGTCACCGGCGAGCCGGTGCCGGGCCAGCCGTGCACCGGCCGGGTGGTGCGGGACCACCACGCACCACGCCTGATCCCTCGCTGCCGCTGCCGCTGCCGCTGCCACCGTCGCCTCCACGTCACGCCACCTCGGTCAACCGCGCGGTAGCCGCACCTCTGCGACCGTACCGCCGTCGGTCCTTGGACGTAGGGATACCCATCCATTCTGTTGTTCAACGATCCGGCGGACGAGATAGAGGCCGAGCCCCGCCCCCGGGTAGCCGCGCCGGTCGCCGGACTCGCCCTGCCAGAACCGGTCGAACGCCCGCTCGACGTGCTCCGGTCGGATGCCGATGCCCCGGTCGCTGACCCGGAACGCCACCAGCTGACCGTCCACCGAGGCGGTGATCTCGATCGGCGACTCGACCGGGGAATACTTGCCGGCGTTCGTCGTCAGCTCGGTCAGCACGGTGGCCAGGCTCGGCCGGTGGCCGAGCGCCTTGGGCAGGTCGGCCGGGAGGCGGAGCACCAACCGGCGACGCAACTCCGTCGGCAGGTCCAGGACCGCGGAGCGCAGCGCTTCGCCGAGGTCGAACGGGGTGGGCGGGTCGTCACCCGGCCCGGCCTCGGCGGCCGAGCTGAGGAGACGGTCGACCAGCCGGGCCAGCTCGTTCGCGCGTTGCCCGATCACCCGGGCGGCCTGCCGTCGGTCGACCTCGGTCAGCGAGTCCCAGTGGTCGGTGAGGGTGTCCGCGTACCCCTTGATCACGGTGACCGGGGTGCGGAGTTCGTGGCTGGTCACCGCGACGAACAGCTCCCGGTCGTGGTCGCGGCGCTGCTGGTCGGTGATGTCGCGGAAGGTGACCACCCGCAACGTGCCCGGACCGGGCAACTCGCCGGAGGTGATCCGCAGCCAGCGGCCGTCCGGCATCCGGTGGTCCCTGACCTGGCCGGAGGGCGGCAGCGGAAACGGCAGCGGACGGCTCAGCGCCTGCTCGACCGGCCGGCCGGTGACCTGGGCGGCGGCCGGGTTCCAGAGCCGGACGTGCCCGTCCCGGTCGACGACGGCCAGCCCGTCGGCGAGGGCCGCCACCACCGGGCCGTCACCGTGCACCGGCAGGCCGCTCTGGTCGCCGTACATGTGCGCGACGCAGGACGCGAGGTAGGCGACCACCCCCTGCCGTTCGGCGTCCGGCTCGTCGTCGCCGGGATAGAGGGCGTGCAGGCTGCCGACGGTGTGCCCACCGATCTCGGCCCGCGAGACCACCATCCAGCGCAGGTCACTGCCGGCCAGCTCACCGGCCAACTTGCCGTTCAGGCGGCCCACCAGCACGTTGCGCACCCGTGGCCCGTTGAGCAGGCAGACCGTGTCCGGGTCGTCGACCGCCAGCGGACGGCCGAGGGCCCACGCCGCCGCGCCCGTCGCGGCGATCACTCGACCACCGGTCGGACCGAACTCGACGAACGCCATTCCGGTCGCGCCGAGGGCCGGCTGGGCAACCCGGAGCAGTTGGGTGAGGACCGGAAGGCCGGCCTCCCCAGAGTTGATCATTTCGATGACGACTGTGTGACCGGTGAGGAGAGCGGGGAAATCGATACGCTCCGGCATGTGCCGAGTCTGCCCCGCCGACAGGGATTTGGCACCCCTGCCCGGTCAGCGGTCCAGCCGGGCGAGGGCGTACCCCGGCCGGTCGGTGATGATCCCGTCCACCCCGGCGGCCAGCACCAGCTCAAGGTCGGTCGGCTCGTTGACCGTCCAGACGTACACCTGGTTGCCGGCCGTGCGAAGTGCGGGCAGCAACTGCGGACGGGCCCGGACCAGGCCGATGCCCGGCCCCGCGATACGGGTGCCGAACGGCAGCCGACCCAACCGCGGCCAGCGCGGCAACACCTCCAGCAACAGCACGGTGGGCAGCGTCGGAGCGAGTTCGCGCACCCGGCGGACCGCCAACGGGGAGAACGACATGACGGTGACCTGCACCGGGTCGTCCGGTGCCGGCTCGGCCAGCCCGTACCGACGCAGCACACTGACCAGTTGCCGTTCCACGTTCGAGCCGTAGCGCGACGGGTGCTTCGTCTCCACGAGCAACCGGACCGGCCGGCCGGCGGCGAGCACCGCGTCCAGCAGCCGGGTCAGGGTCAGCAGCCGGGTGTGCGAATCGTCAGGCGGTACGTCCCCGTCCGGCGCGCTGCCCGGATGCCACGAGCCGAAGTCCAGCGCGTCCAGCTCGGCGAGGGTACGCGCGCTGACCAGACCGCGACCGTTGCTGGTGCGGTCGAGTCGTCGGTCGTGCACGCAGACCAGGTGCCCGTCCCGGGTCAGCCGGACGTCGCACTCCAGGCCGTCGGCGCCCTCGTCGAGAGCCCGCAGGTACGCGGCGAGGGTGTGCTCGGGAAGGTCGTACGAGGCGCCGCGGTGGGCGAAGACAAGTGGACCACCCATCCCGGCCGCCCTCAGATGACCTGGCCGGGCTGCCCGTTCGCGTCGACCACCGGGCGGCCGACCGCAGCCCACTGGCGCATCCCGCCGTCGGCGTTGCGCACCTGCTCCCAGCCGTTGTTGACCAGGTAGGCGACGACCTGGGCGGAACGCCCCCCGGAGCGGCAGATGACCGCCACGTCCCGGTCGGTGGGCACCTCCGCGAGCCGAGCCGGCAGCTCCATCATCGGCAGGTGGTGGGCGGTGGGCGCATGGCCGGCCGCCCATTCGTCGGCCTCCCGCACGTCAAGCAGGTAGGTCTCGTCGGCGATCTCGGTCACGGGCACGGTGGGAACCTGGGGTCCGAACACAGGAAGCAACACTAGATCCTCGTCGACCGCTTCGGCACCGACCTGGCCGTCGCCACCATCACAACCGGCTCACCCAGCGCGGGTTGGCCTGCGCCCAGGACGGCATCTGTCGGCCGCGAACCGCCTCGAACAACCCGTTGCCCCCGTTGTCGAGCACCACGTACGACACCTCGTCGATGGTCTGGGGGGACGAGGGCAGCTGGACGCCGCGCATCCCGTCGGGCGGCAGCGCGCGCAGCGCGAGGAGCAGGTCCTCAAGGGGTACGCCGTTGGTGTCGACTGTCAACGAGCCGCCCACCGCCCGAAGCACCTGATCCAACTTGACCGGGTTGCTCCGCAGATCCGCCTTGCCGGCGCTGTCCAGCATCGCCCGGAGCAGTTGCTGCTGGTGGTGTTGCCGGTCGTAGTCGCCGCCGGGCAGGTCGTAGCGCTGCCGGACGTAGTCCAGGGCCTGCGCCCCGTCCATCTGTTGGCATCCGACGGGGAAGACCCGGTTGGTGTGGATGGAGCGGACCTCGGTGTCCACGCACATCTGCACCCCGCCGAGCAGGTCGATGACCTTCCGGAAGCCGGAGAAGTCGATGAGCGCGGCACCGTCGAACCGGATTCCGGTGAGCCGGTTGAGGGTGGCGGAGAGCAGTTGGGCGCCGGCCGGTCCGCCACCGCCGTGCTCGTACGCGGCGTTGATCTTGTCTTGACCGCCGCCGAAGCCGTTCGCGGGCGGGATGGCGACGAGCAGGTCACGCGGGATGGAGACCAGGTACGCCTCCCGCTGGCCGGCCGGCACGTGCACGATGAGGATGGTGTCGGAGCGTTGGTCCGGTCCGGTGCCGCCGGGGCGGCGGTCGGAGCCGACCAGGAGATAGTTGAGCGGCCCGTCCAGGTCGGTGCGGTCGGTGCGGGCGTCGGGGTCGAGCAACTGTTCCTTGGTCACCGTGCGGTCGTAGCGGTTGCTCAGCGTCTTGAGCCCGACCATGGCCAGCCCGGCCAGCAGGACGAGGGCCAGGCCGATGCCGAGCATGATCCGCGACCCTCGGGCGCGGCGTGCTCGGGTGGGCGGGGCCGCTCCGGCCCGGCCCGCCACGTTCCGTCCCCACCTGGACGTGACCGCCTCCCCGCAGCGATACGTGAAACCTGTTCACGTCAGGCTACGGGCGGTGACGGGGCCGTCGCCGGCTTTCCGGGACTTCCGGCCACCGGCCCTCACTTGCGGGTGGAAATCACCTCGGGGTGGGTGAAGACGAACTCGGCCAGCTTGTCCTGCTTGACCGCCCGGAACATTTCCTTCGTCTCGTCGTTCAGCGCCTCGGTGCCGTTGCTGGTGCCGTTGAAGGTGCCGTTGTTCGTCTTGAGCATGGTCAGCTCGTTCGCGGTCACCCCGCGCATGGTGAAGATGAAGTTCTCGATCGACGCGCCGCCGGTGTCCAGCACGAACGCCTTGCCGGCCGCCTTGATGAGCTGCTGGAGCTTGCCCGGGTTGGTGAGCATCCCGCCATCGGTGGCCTTCTTGGCCATCGCCTTGATGAGCTGCTGCTGGTTCTGCTGGCGGTCGTAGTCGCCACCGGGCAGCCCGTAGCGCTGCCGGGAGTAGTCAAGCGCCGCCCAGCCCTCCATCTGCTGGCAGCCCTTCTTGTGCACCACAGCGGTGCGCGGCTTGCCGGTCTTCTTGGCGTCGGCGTTCCACATCGGCTTGCCGTCGACCATCGACATGTGCTTCGACTTGACCTCGTGACTCACGCAGATCCGCACGGTGCCGAGGGTGTCGATGACGTTCTTGAAGCCGCCGAAGTTGATGATCGCCGCACCGTCGAAGCTGACCCCGGTGAGTCCTTTGATCGTCTCGGCCATCAACTGCGCGCCGCCCTCCCAGCCGCCGCCGTTGCGGGCTCCCACCTCGAACGCTGCGTTGATCTTCGCGCTGCCGCCGGACCAACCGTTCTTCGGACGGGCCGGGATCTGCACCTCGGTGTCCCGGGGAATGGAGATCAGGTACGCCTGGTCGTGGGTGGCCGGGATGTGCAGGATGATGATGCTGTCCGAGCGCACGTCGTCGGCGGCCCAGCGCTCCCGGGCGTCCACGCCGAGCAGCAGCATGTCGATCGGGCCGTCCAGGCTGGCCCCACCCTCGGCGTCGGACTTGCTCGCGTCACCGAGCAGGTTTCGTTGCGCGATGTCCCCGGTCGCCTGGCCGATCAGCACCTTGCCGCCGACGATGCCCACTCCGCTGCTGAGCATCAGCACCGCCCCGAACACCAGTGTCAGCCGGGCCCACAGCGGGTCCTTGCGCTTGGTCCGCTTCTTCGCCGACCCTCCATCACCCACCCGGGGGTCGTCGCCGCCGCCGGGCGGGCGACCGCCCGACCCGCCACGCGAGGGGTACGCCTGGGCCGGTATGGCTGCGGCGATACGGCCGCTGGGGGCGGCGGACCCGGGGGAAGGAGGGCGGCGACTGGCCTGAACCGGCATGCGTGCTCCAGCTCGTGATCAGGAGGGGGCGGCACCACTGTACGTACATCAAATCGACTTGGCGAGTTCATCCCGGGTCAATCCCGACGCCGATTCACACGAATCGGGTCGATCGTCGCGCCTCGATGACCCGAACGGCGGGGTGACCGTCGGCCCGGCGTACCACCGGGCCGACCGGTGTGGTCAGCCGCCGTCCTTGCCCTTCGGTGGGTTGGCCTTGACCCAGTCCGCCATGGTGTCCGCCGTCATGGCCCGGTACATGGCGAGTGCCTTCTCCCGGTCCGACACCACCACCGACTCGCCGTTGATGGTGTCGCTGCCCGAGTTCGGGCTGGTCACAAAGGTGAGGTTCTGCCCGCGCAGGTTGCGGAACTGCAACGCCATATCGGTAACCGAGAAATCCTGGTCGACGGTTACGGCCGCGGTCACCGACTTGAGGAAGTTGTTGAGCTTCCCCGGGTTCGCCAGCGTGCCGGTGCTCGCCGCCTTGTCCATCAGCGCCCGGAGGAACTCCTGCTGGTGCCGCATCCGGGCGAAGTCCCCATCCGGGAACTGCTTGCGCTGCCGGATCCAGTCAAGCGCCTCCGCGCCGTCCATGTGGTTGGTGCCCTTGGTGAACGTCCGGTACGGCTTGTGGATCGAGGTGATGGTGCGCTCCACCTTCAGGTCCACCCCGCCGAGGGCATCGGTGACCTCCTTGAAGCCGCCGAAGTCGATCGCCATCACGTGGTCGATCCGGACGTCGGTGAAGCACTCCACAGTGCGAACCGCAAGCGGCAGCCCGCCGAACGCGAACGCGGCGTTGATCTTCGCGCGCTGTCCGGAGCCGCAGTCCGCACCGGCGCTCTCCGGAATCGGTACGTAGAGGTCACGCGGGATGGAGACCAGGTACGCCTCCTGGTGGTCGGCCGGGATGTGCATCACGATGATCGTGTCGGCGCGCCACTGGCTCTTGCTGTCGACAGGCGCGTCCGGGTCCCGCGAGTCGCTGCCGACCAGCAGGATGTTCAGCGCGCCGTCAACCGTCTTGGCCGGCCGGCCACCGGTGATCTCCGCGAACGGGTCGGTGCGGGCCAGGTCACCGTCGAGGTTGCGGGCGTACAACCAGGCGCCGACGCCGCCGAGCAGCGCCAGCACCAGCACCGCCACCCCCGAGACGAGGGCGATCCGCCCCCACCGGGGGCGCGGCCCACGCCGCCCCGACCCGCCGGGGCCACCCGGTCCGCCGGGCCCCCGTGGCCCCACCGGGCCGCCGGGCTTGGGCTGCTCCTCGTCGTACGGCGGATAGAAGCGCGCCTCGGCGGGACGGGCACGCCCGGAGGCGGCCCGATCGGGGCCGGGGACCGACGCGCGCCCGGCGCTGCGGTGCAGGTGCGGGTGCGGGACGCCGGCAGACGAGGTCGCAGACATGTCACTCAGGGTACGTAGCGGGAGCCACCGCCGCCTTCAGCCGACACTCAGAGACCGCAGACGCCGACGAACTGGTTATCCCAGCCGCGCCCGGAAGTACGCGATCGTGCGTCGCAGGCCGTCTTCGGGCGCCACCGTCGGCTCGTAGCCGAGCAGTTCCCGGGCGAGCGTGAGATCGGGCCGGCGCATCTCCGGGTCGTCCGAGCTGCGAGTGACATAGGTCACCGTCGAGGTGCTGTCGGAGAGCGACACGATCAACTCGGCGAGTTGCCGCATGGACAGCTCGTGCTCGGTGCCGCAGTTGACCGGGCCGGTTTCGGTCGAGTCGAGCAGCAGCAGGATGCCCCGCACCAGGTCCTCGACGAAGCAGATGGACCGGGTCTGGTTACCGGTGCCGTGCACGGTGATCGGCTCGCCGCGCAGCGCCTGCGAGATGAAGGTGGGGATGGCGCGGCCGTCGTCCGGGCGCATCCGCGGGCCGTACGTGTTGAAGATCCGCACGATGGCCGCGTCGAGCCCGCGGTAGCGGTGGTACGCCATCGTCGCGGCCTCGGAGAAGCGCTTCGCCTCGTCGTAGACGCTGCGGACCCCGATCGGGTTGACGTTGCCCCAGTAGGTCTCGCGCTGCGGGTGCTCCTTCGGGTCCCCGTACGCCTCGGAGGTGGAGGCCATCAGGAACCGGGCGCCGTCGGCGACCGCGCGCTCCAGCAGGTGCAGGGTGCCCACCGAGCCGACCCGGAGGATCTCCACCGGCAGTTGGGCGAAGTCGGTGGGGCTGGCCGGCGAGGCCATGTGCAGGATCGCGTCGAACCGCTCGGCGAGCGCCGGGTGGTCGGTCGGCAGACCCTCGGAGATGTCCGCTTCGACGAGCGTGAAGGTCGGCCGGTCCAGCAGGTGGGCGACGTTCTCCTTGGAGCCGGTCACGAAGTTGTCGAGCGCCACCACCGTGCAGCCACGGGCGATCAGGACATCCACCAGGTGCGATGGGACGAAACCAGCGCCGCCGGTGACGAGAACGCGATGACCGGAACCGAAGCGCTCAGCAACCTTCATGCTGGTCAGCCTACCGACCCCGAATTGTCGGGACGGGCCCCCGGTCCACGCGTGGCGTCGACCGGAGGCCCGTCCCTGCGAGCTGCGGCAATCAGTGGGCGCCATGGCCGGTGAGGGCGCGCACCTCCAACTCCGCGTACTTGTCCTCGTCGTGCTCCTTGGAGATGATCGTGCCGATCCACCCGCACAGGAAGCCGAACGGGATGGAGAGAATGCCCGGGTTGGACAGCGGGAACCACTGCCAGTCCTGATCCGGGAACATCGAGGTCGCCGCGCCGGAGACCACTGGCGAGAAGAACACGAGCAGCACGGCCGAGATCAGACCGCCGTAGATCGCCCACACCGCGCCGGAGGTGTTGAACCGCCGCCAGAAGAGGCTGTAGAGGATCGCCGGCAGGTTGCCCGAGGCGGCGACCGCGAAGGCCAACGCCACCAGGAACGCCACGTTGAGGTTCTGCGCGTAGATCGACAACAGGATGGAGATCGCGCCGATCACCAGGGCGGAGATCCGGGCGACCCGTACCTCCTGGCGCTCCGACGCCTCGCCCTTCCTCATGACGTTCGCGTAGAAGTCGTGCGCGAGGCTGGACGAGGAGGCCAGGGTCAACCCGGCCACCACCGCCAGGATGGTGGCGAAGGCGACCGCCGCGATGATCGCGAGCAGGGCTGCCCCACCGAGGTCACCGCCGAAGAAGTCGATACCCAACGCCTCGGCCAACTGTGGTGCGGCCGTGTTGCCGGCCTTGTCCTGTGCGGTGATCGCCTTGCTGCCGACCAGCGCCGCCGCGCCGAAGCCGAGGGCCAGGGTGAGCAGGTAGAAGGTGCCGATGATGCCGATCGCCCAGAGCACGCTCTTGCGGGCCGCCTTCGCGGTCGGCACCGTGTAGAAGCGGATCAGGATGTGCGGCAGACCGGCGGTGCCGAGCACCAGGGCGATGCCGAGGGAGAGCAGATCGACCTTGTTGTAGAAGGTCTGCGTCGAGTTGCCGGCGACTTCCACGCCGTAGCGCAACCCGGGTTCGAGGAACGCGCTGCCCTTGCCGGACGCCTCGGCCGCCTGGCCCAGGAGCGCCGACAGGTTGAAGTTGAACTTCGCCAGCACCAGGATGGTCATCAGCAGCGCGCCGCTCATCAGCAGGAACGCCTTGACGATCTGCACGTAGGTGGTGCCCTTCATCCCACCCACGGTGACGTAGATGATCATCAGCGCGCCGACCATGACGATTGTGGCAATCTTCGCGGTGGACGCGTCCATGCCGAGGAAGGTCGTCCCCGGCCGGATGCCGAGCAGCAGCGCGACAAGCGCGCCGGCACCCACCATCTGGGCGAGCAGGTAGAAGATCGACACCGTGATGGTGGAGACCGCCGCCGCCGTACGCACCGGGCGCTGACGCATCCGGAACGCCAGCACGTCGGCCATCGTGTACCGGCCCGAGTTACGCAGCAGCTCCGCGACCAGCAGCAGGGCCACCAGCCAGGCGACCAGGAAGCCGATCGAGTAGAGGAAGCCGTCGTAGCCGTAGAGCGCGATGATGCCGGCGATGCCGAGGAACGACGCGGCAGACATGTAGTCGCCGCCGATCGCCATACCGTTCTGGAAACCGGAGAAGGACCGGCCGCCGGCGTAGAAGTCCGTTGCCGTCTTGGTCTGCCGGCTGGCCCAGATCGTGATGCCCAGGGTCACCGCCACGAAGATCAGGAACAGCGTGATCGTCAGATTGCGGGCGGTGTGGTTGCCCGCCTCGGCCGCGAGGACCGTCTCAACCGCGTGGACCGTCTTCACGGGTCACCTCCCCGATCTCTTCGCGGATCCGGTCGGCGATGGGGTCGATCTTCCGGTCCGCGTACCGGGAGTAGAGCCAGGCGATCAGGAACGTGGAGACGAACTGGAGCAGGCCGAAGACCAGTGCGACGTTGATGTTGCTGCCGAACAGCTTCGTGCCCATGAAGTCCCGGGCGTACGCGGAGAGAATGACGTAGAGCGCATACCACAGGAAGAACGCGACGGTCATCGGGAAGACGAAGCCGCGCAGCGCACGCCGCAGCCCGGCGAACTCGTCCGACCGTTGTACGGCCAGGTACTTGTCCGACTGGGAAGCGGCCGGAGCGGGTGTGTCCGTGGACATCTGTGGATCACCACCTTCACAGGCGTCAGAGGAGAGTTTCGCGCACCGTAAAGAGCGCGCTCCCCGACAGGGAAGGCTGAGATCGACACCGGTAGACGAGTGCGCCGAGCGGTTGATTGCCTGCGCTAAGTGACTCAGATCACCCCGGTGACCGGTCGGTCCGGTCCAGCCGCCCGATCAGGCCGGCAGCTCGTGGTACCGCCCGCGGTAGTGCAGCAGCGGAGACGCCTCACCGGTCAGCTCGACCGTCTCGATGGTGGCCTCCACCAGCAGGCCCCAGCCGTACTCCCGGGCGTTGTCCAGTCGGCAGCCGGCCCAGCCGCCGGCGTCGCCCGGTACCGGCCCGTACGGCGTGTCGATCCACTCGCCGCTCGCGAAGAGCCCTCCCGGGGCGGGGAAGAGGCCGGCGAACCGGTCCGCGAGCTGCCGGTGCGGTGGGCCGAGCGGCGTGACCGCGAACCGGCCGGCCTCCTCCGCCGCCGCCCACAGGTCGGACTCCGGGTCGATCAGCCCGAGCAGCCGGTCCGGCTCCCCCTCGGCGACAAGCGTGGACGACACCGTCAACCCGTCCGGGCCGGGCGCCGTCCAGAGCGTCACCGGCGCGGCGAGCCGGCCGCGCAGCCGGCGTACCGGCGACCGTTGCCCGCTCGGCACCGCGAACGGATCGGTGTGATGGATCTCGGCACCCGGCTCATGATTCACGTGAAACATTGTGACCCGGTCGCCCCGCCTCCAGGATCCGACCGGCGAAGGTTCGGATCAGGGCGGCCACCTCGTCCGCGCACGTGTCGAGCACGAAGTGCCCGCCGTCGAGCAGGTGCACCTCCGCTTCCGGGACGTCGGCCCGGTACGCCTCCGGCTCGCTGACCTCGAACGACGTGTCGTGCCGGCCCCAGGCGACAAGCATCGGCGGCCGGGTGCGGCGCAGCCACTCCTGCCAGAGGGGGTACGAGGCCACGTTGGTCCGGTAGTCGTACATCAGGTCCAGTTGGACCTCGATCTGCCCAGGTCGGCTGAGGAAAGCCAGCTCGTCGACCCACAGGTCGGGGTCGTACCGCTCGGTGGCGGGATCGTTGCCGACGTGTCGGGTACGGGTGGCCGCCGGCGAGAGGATGTTCTCCCGGATCGCCTCCTCGTGCCCGGCTCGGTCCTGCCAGAAGGCCCGGCGGGTCGCCCAGAGCGGGCCCAACCCCGTGTCGTGCGCGACAGCGTTCTGCACCACCAGCCCGCGCAGCCGGTCCGGGTCGGCGAGGGCCATCCGGAACCCCACCGGGCCGCCGTAGTCCTGTACGTAGAGCAGATAGTCATCGGCGCCGACGGCGGCGGCGAAACCCGACATCGTCGTGGCGATCCGGTCGAACGTGTAGGGGAAGGTCCCTCGGTCCGGTGTGTCGCTGTGCCCGAACCCCGGGTAGTCCGGCGCGATCAGCCGGAACCGGTCGGCGAGCCGGTCAAGCAGCGGTTCGAACATCCGCGACGAGGACGGGAAGCCGTGCAGGAGCAGCAGCACCGGCGCATCCGCTGCGCCCGTCTCCCGGTAGAAGATGGAGAGCCCGTCGACAACAGTGCTGCGGTAGCGGGTGTGCGCACTCATGCCGACTGCCCCCTGTGCCGATTGATCGCACCATAACGGGCGCTCGGCGCGGCTGGTCGGCGTTTGGCCGGACGTCCCCGTCGATTCCACAGCGCCGGCCAACGGTGCCGCGATCAGCGGCGCGGGGTGACCGTCGCCAGCAACTCCGGCTGCCGCCGGTCCAGCACGTCGCCGGCCAGGTACGCCCCCAGCAGCGCCGCGCCCACCCCGTAGCCGACACCGACCGGCAGGGCCAACCAGAGCCAGGCGTCGCCGAGCAGCGCCGCGGCCACCACCATCGGCACCGCCGCGACCGCCGAGGCGACCATGGCCAGCACGGTGAGCAGACCCTTCGCGACACCGGCGCCGCTGTTCATCGCGAACGGGTTGGTCGTCTCCGGCAACGAGTACGCCCCGAGCACCGAGATGAAGCTGTTCACCGCCAACCCGGCACCGTAGCTGGCGACCAGGCTGCCGAAGGTGAGCCCGAGCCATTCCGGTCGCCCGAGCAGCACCGACAGCACCACCGCGACGAACGCCTGCATCGGCAGCACGTACAGCGAGAAGGCCACGATGCGCGCGCGCAGCTCCACCCGACCGGGCACGCCGGCCACCACGTTCACCGCGTACGCGCTGCCGTCGAAGCCGAACTGGTTGGCAAGGGTGACCGAGGCGAGCACGCCCACGAGGAGCATCGAGATGGTGACCACCACCGGTGAGGTGCCGGCGACACCCGCCGTCAACCCCGCGCCGTCCTCGAACGCGAAGTCCCCGCCCGTCACGTTGATGAACACGGGTACGAAAATGCCGACCACCGCGATCGTGATCAGGTTGGCGCGGCGGCGGGCGTCCCGCCACCAGTAGCGGGCCTCCCTGGCGACAAGCGCGCCGAACCGGTCCCGCCGCGCCCAGCCGGCCAGTCGCGGAAACAGTTGATCGACCGCGCCGCCGGTGGCGGCTCGTTGCGCCGGTGCCTTGCCGGCGTTTGCCGCACCCACCATCGCCGACTCCAGCGACCGGGACCACCAGAGCAGCAGGAGACCGATCGACACCACCGTGATCAGCACCTTGACCGGGGCGGCCCAGACCCGGCCCTGCGCCACGTCGATGCCGGCGGTCCACGGCGCCCCGAACGGCGTCCAGCCGATGACCGTCGCCACCCCGGCCAGCCGGTTCCAGTCCGCCTCGCGCAGCGCCGCGAGACCGAACACCTGCAACGGCCCGAGCAGCGCGGCGGTCACCGCCAGCAGCACGGCCGCCAGGTCACGCACCCGACGCGACCGCAGCATGGAAGCGAAGGCACTCGTCACCGCCCGGCTCGCCGCCACACACAGCAGCAGCCCACCGGCCACCCCGAGGACAGCCACCAGGCCGGCGGACCAACCGCCCAACGCCCAGGCGGTGAGCACCAACCCGAGCGACGCGACGAGAACCGCCAGCACCGGCACACTGACCAGAGCCGCGGCGAGCAGGCCGGTGACAAGCGTGCGCCGGGACAGCGGCAACAGCGCGAACCGGGCGGGATCCAACGTCTCGTCCACCCCGAAGAAGACAAGCGGCAGCAGCAGCCAACCGAGCACCAGCAGCCCACCGCCGGCCGCCGCGACAAGCACCGCGTACCGGCCGTCGCCGGCCAGGCCGGGCGCGGCGAAGAGGAAGAAACCGCTGACGGCGAACCAGAGCCCGACCAGAGCGCCGCCGACGAACAGGGCGATCCGCCAGCCCTGACCCCGGAAGTTGTTGCCCATCACCCGCAGCTTGAGCCGCACGAAGTGCCGGGCCGAGACCTGCCGCACCGGCGCGGACGGCTCGACGGCGGCGCTCACTGGGAGAGCCACGACAGCTCCTCACCGGTCGCGGTGCGACCGCCGACCACCTCGACGAAGACCTGCTCCAGCGAGCGCTCCCCGCGTACCTCGGAAAGCGTGCCGACCCGCTTGATGATGCCGCCGGCGAGGATCGCCACGTGCGAGCAGAGCCGCTCGACGACCTCCATCACGTGACTGGAGAAGACCACGGTGCCGCCGCCGGCCGCGTACCTGGTGAGGATGTCCCGGATCAGCGCGGCGGAGACCGGGTCGACCGCCTCGAACGGCTCGTCCAACACCAGCACCCGAGGGCCGTGCAGCAGCGCGCAGGCCAGGCCGATCTTCTTCTTCATGCCCGCGGAGTAGTCCACCACGAGCGTCCGACCGGCGTCACCGAGCGCCAACACGTCAAGCAACTCCGCGGCCCGCTGGTCGACCACCGCCGGGTCCATCCCCCGCAACAGCCCGTTGTACGCCAGCAGCTCCGCCCCGGTCAGCCTGTCGAACAGGCGAACCCCGTCGGGCATCACGCCGAGCAGCCGCTTGGCGACCACCGGGTCCTGCCAGACGTCGTGCCCGAGCACCCACGCCGATCCCGCGTCCGGCCGCAACAGCCCGACCGCCATCGACAGGGTGGTGGTCTTGCCGGCGCCGTTCGGGCCGAGCAGGCCGTAGAAGGAGCCGGCGGGGACGTCCAGGTCGACACCGGCCACCGCGATCGTGCCGTCGAAGCGTTTTGCCAGGCCACGCAGTGCGAGCGCGGGGTGCGCAACAGTCATGAGCTGACGTTATCCGCCGCCCGCCAGTTGCGCCTTCCGGCGGCGGGCGGATTCACGATCATCCTCAGGTCGTACCCGCCGAACAGCCTAGAGGCGCACGGTTTCGGGGGTGTGCAGGCGCAGCATGATGGCCGCGACGTCGGCCGGGGCCCGACGCCGGGTCGCCATCGACACCACGACCATCACGGTGAAGGCCAGCGGCACCGTCCAGGCGGCCGGCTGGGTGGTGAGCGTGGCCGGCCAGCCGGTCAGCGGCGGGCCGAGCACTGTGACGAGCACCGCCCCGATCGCAGCCCCGCCGCCCACCACCACACCGGCGGCGGCACCCACGTCGGTCAGCCCACGCCACCAGATGCCGAGCACCAGCAGCGGGCAGAAACTCGACGCGGCGACCGCGAACGCCAGCCCGACCACCTGCGACACGTCCAGTCCGGAGACGTGCAGCGCCAGCAGCGTCGGCACCGCTCCGGCGATCACCGTCGCCAGCCGGAAGCCGCGTACCGAGCCCCGGCCGAGCACATCCGTCGAGATCACCCCGGCGACGCTCGTCAGCAGCCCGGACGAGGTGGAGAGGAAGGCCGCGAACGCGCCCGCCGACACCAGCGCGGCCAGCAGTCGCCCGGCTGCCCCGTCGCCGAGGGCCGCACCGGGCAGCAGCACCACCACCGCGTCGGTCTGCCCGCTGACGAGCAACTGCGGCGTGTAGATCCGCCCGAGCACCCCGTACAGGGTGGGCAGCAGGTAGAAGACGCCGACCAGGGCAAGCACGACCAGGGTGGTCCGGCGGGCCGCCGCGCCGTCCGGGTTGGTGTAGAAGCGGACCAGCACGTGCGGCAGGCCCATGGTGCCCAGGAACGTGGCCAGGATCAGCGAGTACGTGGCGAACAGCCCCCGGTCGTCGTTGCCGGCGGCGCTGGGCAGCAGCCAGTCGCTGGCGTCGGTGGCCACCCCGGACACGTCCGGCACCGGGTCGCCGGCCGCGAAGGTCAGCTCGTCGCCGGGGCGTACCTCGCGGATGTCACCGTCGGGCAGGGTGAGGGTCGCCCGGTGCTCGACCACGACGGTGGTCGCGGCCCGGAACGCCGGCCCGTCCGGCGGCGTCACCGCCGGACGGCCGTCGGCCTGCCACTGCAAGGCCAGGAAGATCACCGGTACGGCGAGCGCGGTCAGCTTGAGCCAGTACTGGAACGCCTGCACGAAGGTGATGGCCCGCATCCCGCCCAGCGCCACGTTGGCGGTGACCACGGCGGCCACCAGCAGGGCACCCACCGGGTACGGGGAGCCGGCGACAGTGGCCAGCGTCAGACCGGCGCCCTGGAGTTGCGGCACCAGGTACAGCCAACCGATGAAGATCACGAATGCGGTGGCCAGGATGCGCAGCCGACGGGACCCCAGCCGCAGCTCGCAGAAGTCGGGCAGGGTGAACGCGCCCGAGCGGCGCAGCGGCGCCGCCACGAAGAGCAGCAGAGCCAGGTACCCGGCGGCGAACCCCACCGGGTACCAGAGCACGTCCACGCCGTACTTGAGAACCAGACCGGCGATGCCGAGGAAGCTCGCCGCCGACAGGTACTCACCCCCGATCGCGGCGGCGTTCCACGTCGGACTGATCGCCCGGGACGCCACCAGGAAGTCGGACGTGGTCCGGGCCAACCGCAGCCCGTAGAAGCCGATCCCGACGGTGACCAGGGTGACCGCGACGATGGCCGGGACCACGAAGTCGTTGCCCACTCAGCGCTCCGGCCGCTGCACCAGATCGGTGAAGTCCTGCTCGTTGCGCTCGGCCAACCGCACGTACGCCCAACCCACCCCGATCAGGAACGGGAACGAGGCCACCCCGAGCAGCAGCCACGGCAGGTTGACGTCGGCGACCGTGGTCCGGCCGAGCGAGGGCGCGATCGCGAACAGCAGGGGCAGCCCGCCCAACCCGATGGCCACCACGAGCGACAACCGCAACGCCAGCGCGAGTTGGGCCCGGACCAGCCCGCGGACCAGCGCCTCGCCGACCTGCGTCTGCTGGGCCAGCTCGGCGCGGGTCCGCTCGGCACGGGTGTCCTGCCGGCTGATCTCGGCCAGCACGATCCGGGCCCGCCGGGGCGGCGGTACCGCACCGCCCGACCCCACGTCAGGGAGTTGCTTGGACACCCCGGCAGTCTTGCCCGCCGCGCCGGATTGTCAAGCGCTGGCGCTCACCAGCGTCGCGTACCGGGGCAGTCCGTCACCCCGGTGGTCGTCGGGATCGCGGCAAGGTCCCGGCGGGCCCGCTCCCGGCCGAGGTTCGTCCCCCAGAGGCCGTCCCGGGGCAGCTCGGCGGCGATCTGCCCCAGCGCGCAGACGCGCATCGGCTCGGGCAACCGGGTCAGGGCCGGCACGGCGTCCGCCGACAGCCCGGACAGGTAACTGACGTCCAACCGGCCGGTCTCCAGGTACCTGTCGACGTTCCGTTCGGCGATCAACCGGTCCGGGTTGACAAGCGCCAACCCGAGCAGCGCCAGCACCGCCGTGCCGACCACCAGCCGGGGCAGCCAGGCGGCCCGCAGCCGCACCACCGCCACCCCGACCAGGACGAAGAGCAGCCCGAGCCAGAGTTCGACTGTCGTCACGAAGAGCCGGAGGCGGGTGGCGCCGTACGCGTCGGCGTAGACCTGCATCCGGTACAGCGCGGAGGCGACGACCACCAGGCTGAGCGCGGCGAGCGTGCCGAGCAGCGCACGAACCAGCAGCCGGTCCGCCCGGGTGGTCTTCGGCGCCCGGCGGGCGGCGACCGCGATCACCAGCAGGGTGAGCGCGGTGACGGCGAGCAACTGCCAGAACCCGCCGCGGGCGTACTCGGCGTAGGTGAGCCCGGCCGTACGCAGCACGTGCCCCGCGCCGCCGAAGAACACCGTGAGCTGGACCAGCACGAACGCGGCGAACAGGGTGTCGAGCAACACCAGCGGCAGGGTCCACTCCAACCGGTGCGCCGGTCGGGCCGGCCCCGGCCGCAGGCCCTCCAGGTCGGGTGGGCGACTGACCAGGTACGCGGCACCGAGCAGACCACCGCCGATCAGCGCCAGACGCAACAGCCAACCAACGACACCATCAGGCGAGATGTCCGGCAGGAGACCCGTGAGCAGGTCCGCGAAGACCGCGTCGGCGGAGGAGAAGAGCAGGCCGAACAGCGTCAACAGGCCAGCGGAGATCGCCAAACTCTTCAGGATGCGCCCGACACCGATCCCCGCTCCGGCCGGGCGGGTGTCGCGCAGTCCGCGTACCGCCCAGGAGAGGGCCCGTACCGTCGCGGCCGGCGGCAGCGTCGCGGCGACCAGCATCCCGAGCGGGCTTCGCCCGCCGGTCACCGCGAGTGTCCCGGTCACCGCGGCCGCGACCAGGCACAGCGCGAAGAGCCACCCGGCGGCGCGGACCGTGCCGACCGCGACCAACGCGATCGTCGCGACGGCCCAGGTGACCTGTACCGCCCGCCCCGGTGCCCCCGTGGCACCGGGACGGTCGGTCGCCCCCGCGGTTGGCGGAGCGGGCGTGGTGGCGGTCGCCGGCGGCATGGTGCTCGCTGGCGGCGTGGTCGCGCTGCGCGGCGCACCTGGCGGTGCCGGCGTGGCGGCGGTCGCCGGCGTGGTGGTGGCGGTCGGCGTCGCCGGCGCGCCCGGTGCGGCGCTGGGTGCGGCCGGCGGGGTGACGCCAGCCGGCGGGGGCGATGTCCGGGAACGGACGACACCGGCGGTGACCAGGGCGGCGGTACCGGCAAGCGTGGCCACCAGCCAGCCGAGGCCGGGACGAACCATCGTGAGCGTGGCCGCGCCGACGATCGCCGCCGCCGTCAACGCCGCCAGGACCAGCGGCCGGGCCGGGCCGGACGGTCCCGGCCAGCGCCGTTCGATCACCGACGGTGGCCTGGGTATGGCCGGTGCGCCCGGCCACGGATGGGGCTGACCGGCGGCCGGTCCCGGCCTGACGGTCGGGAGGACCTGCGCTCCAGTTGGTCCGGTGGCCGGTAGCGGGGTGGTGCCAGGGGTGGTCATGCGACCTCTTTCCGGTGTGGCCCGTCGCTCGGGATGGTGACCTGGATGCGGCAGCCGGGCCGGTCAACCCGGTGCGGTTTGACGGGATCGAGGACAGCGATCCGACCACCGTGCAGTTCGACGACCCAGCGGGCGATGGCCAGGCCGAGCCCCGTCCCACCGCCGGCGGATCGATCGCCGCGGGTGAACCGTTCGAAGACCCGGGACCGCTCGCCAGGTGAGATGCCCTGGCCTTCGTCGCTGACCTCGAAACGGAGCTGGTCGGCGTGTTCCTCGGCGCTCAGCCGCACCGTGCCGCCGGGTGGGCTGTGCCGTGCCGCGTTGTCGAGCAGGTTCGCGAAGACCTGGTGCAGCCGCCACGGGTCGGCGTGGACGGTCAGCGGCACCGGCAGCTCGCGGAGCTGGAAGCGCACATCAAGCGCCGCTCCGGACGCGCTGGCGGTGGCGTGCTCCACCGCCTCGTCGAGGAACTCCCCCACGTCGATGCGTACCCGGCGCAGCGGCACCACCCCGGCGTCGAGGCGGGACAGGTCGAGCAGGTCGGCGACGAGGTGGCCGAGCCGCTCGGTCTGGGACAGCGCCGAGCGCAGCGCGGCCGGTTCGGGGTCGGCTACCCCGTCCACCATGTTCTCCAGTACGCCCTGCAACGCGGTGATCGGCGTCCGCAGCTCGTGCGAGACGTTTGCGATCAACTCACGTCGGCGCTGGTCCGCGGCGTGCAGGTCCTCGGCCATCTTGTTGAACGCCTGAGCCAGCTCGCCGACCTCGTCGCGGGAGGTGGCGCGTACCCGCCTGGTGTAGTCGCCGCGGGCCATCGCGCCGGCGGCTGCCGTCATCTCGCGCAGCGGCGAGGTCATCCCGTGGGCGAGCACCTGTGAGGTGACGAGCGCGATGCAGACGCTCGTGACCGCCGTGCCGGGCGGGAGCCAACCGATGCCGTACCAGAAGTAGCCGATGGCCACCGCCCAGGCGGCGACGAGTAGCACGCCGAGCTTCATCTTGATCGAGCGGACCGGATCCAGTGGCCGGGGTAGCACCCGCTCCAGCCAGTCCAACAGCCGACCGGTCACGCGGGCACCTCCAGGGCGTACCCGACGCCGTGGACGGTCCGGATCAGGTCGGCGCCGAGCTTGCGGCGCAACGCCTTGATGTGGCTGTCCACCGTGCGGGTGCCACTCCCGTCGACCCATCCCCACACGTCGGCGAGCAGCCGCTCCCGGGGGAGCACCGTGCGGGGCCGCCCGGCGAGGTGGACCAGCAGGTCGAACTCCGTCGGCGTGAGGTGCACGTCCGCACCGGCCCGGCGGACCCGCCGCTCGGCCTCGTTGATCTCGATGTCGCCGAGGCGGATCGCGGGCGGCGTCGGGGTGGCGGCCCGCTCCACCCGCCGCAGCAGGACGTGCACCCGGGCGGCCAGCTCGCGCATCGAGAAGGGCTTGGTGAGGTAGTCGTCCGCGCCGACCGCGAGCCCGACCAGCAGGTCGGTCTCGTCGTCCCGGGCGGTGAGCATCAGCACCGGCACCGGCCGGTCGGCCTGGATGCGGCGGCACACCTCCAGGCCGTCGAAGCCGGGCAACATCACGTCGAGGACGACGAGATCCGGCTGGCCGGTGCGGAACTGCGCGACGGCGCCGGGCCCGTCCGCCGCGACCTGCACCGTGAAGCCCTCGGCCCGCAGACGGGCGGCGATGGAATCGGCGATGGTCCGTTCGTCCTCGACGACCAGTATCCGGCGTTCCTTCATGGGTCACGACTGTAGGGAGCCGCCGTGGAGATCAGTGGGTTGCGTTGTGAACAACCTGTGGAGAACCGTTCACGCCTGTGGATAACTCCGCCGCCAGGCCCGCTGGGGTGTGGGAACTCCCGAGGCTCGTTGTGGACGACCGACCGAGCTGTCAGGGTGGTCCGGTAGAGAGGAGGTGTGACGGTGACCAACCCCGCCCGGCCCGGCTGGGGCGACGCCTGGACGGTGGACGACCTCCAGGGCTTCCCCGAGGACGACCAGGTCTACGAGATCTTCGACGGGACCCTGCTCGTGTCCCCCCATGCGGACGTCTTCCACGGCGCGGTCGCCAACCGCCTCCGCCGGATCCTCGACCGGCAGGCCCCCGCCGGTGTGCTCGTCGGTCAGGACATCGGAGTCAGTGCGAAGCGCTCGTCGTACTTCGTGCCCGACCTCTTCGTCGCCCGCGAGAGCGCACTCGACAGCGGCGGTGCCGCGCTCGACCCGGCCGACGTGCTCCTCGTCGTCGAGGTGATCTCACCGAGCAACGCGAGTCGAGACCTGGTGCTCAAACGTCACGAGTACGCGGCCGTCGGCATTCCGCTCTACTGGCTTGTGGAGCCCCGTAAGCAGACTCTGACCGTGCTGGTGAACGGCACTGGTGGTTACCGCGAGCAGGCCGTTCACCCGGTCGACGAGGTCTACCGCACCGAGCAGCCGTTCCCCCTCGCCCTGCCGCTCACCGACATCTTCTGATCGCCGCCCGGAACCTTCCCCTCCGCCCAGGAGTGGGACAGGTGAAGAGGGGTGGTGAGGGTGTCCGACGGTGAACTGATTGTCGAGCTTTACGCGGGCTGTTTCCGACGACTGGTGGTCCAGCTCTACGCGGTGACCGGCGACCTGTGCGAGGCGCAGGAGGCGGTCCAGGAGGCGTTCACGCGGGCGCTGGCGGCACCCGGTCGGCTCACCCGCCTCGACAACCCGGAGGCGTGGCTGCGCCGGGTCGCGGTGAACGTCGCCCGTAGTCGTCACCGACGGCGGCGGGTGCTGGACGGGCTGCTGCGTCGGATCGGCCCGCCACCGACGGTTGCCGACCGCTCGCCCGAGCACCTGGCGCTGCTCGCCGCGTTGCGCGAACTGCCCCAGGGGCAGCGGCACGCGCTGGCCCTGCACTACCTGGTCGACCTGCCCATCGACGAGGTGGCGGCGACGCTCGGCGTTTCGCCGGGCACTGTGAAGTCCCGGTTGTCCCGGGGCCGGCAGGCGCTGAAGGCGTTGCTCACCGACTCAGAGATCAGCGAGAGCGTGACCATCGGGAGGATCGATGTCCAATCCTGAGTTCAGCGGCTTCGACGTCGACACCGTCGCGGACGCGGTCCGCCAGCCACCGCTGGACGACCTGTGGACGGCAGCGCGTGCCCGCCGTCGGCGGCGTACCAGTGGGGTGGCGCTTGTTCTGGTTGTCGCCCTGGCCGGCGTGGCGATGCTGCCACTGTTCGGCAACACCGGCCGGGGTGGATGGACCGGTCCGGACCAGCCGCCGGTCAAGCCGGACCGTGCTGGACAGCTCTTCCTGACCGGGCCGGAGTCGGCAGTCGTCGCGGGGGTGTGGGACGCCGACGACGGTTGCTTCACGGTGCGGTTCCGGCACACCGACGACGGCGGGCGGAGCTGGACCGATGACGAGATGACCCGGTACCGCACCAGCACATGCGGAAAGGACGCACAGGGAAATCCGCTGAGCAACCCGGAGTTCTCGGTGCTGGGCCAGCGCTCCTACCTGGTCCGGGATGGTGACCAGCTCCGGCTCTCCACCGACTACGGCCGCACCTGGCGGGACGCCGAGCAGGCCATGGTGACGGTGCCGGCCTTTCCGGCGAAGGCGCAGCCGGTCTTCTGTCAGTGGAGCCAGGGGTGCGGGGCGCTCCGTGAGCCGGTGGCGGTCTCTCCGACGGGAACTGTCTACCGGCTCGAAGGCAAGCCGCCGTCGCCCTACCCACCCGCGAACATCTATCCGAGTGCGGACGGAACCATCTGGGCAACCTACTGGCCGGGTTACATCGGCGTCATGGTGGTGGCCCGGAGTGTGGACCGGGGAGCCACCTGGACCACCTGGCAGTCGGCCGAGGGGGCGAACGTGATCGCGATAGCCGGGGTCAGCGCACAGGAGGCGTACCTGTTGATCGCGCTGCCGCCACCGGGTGGACCCCAGCCGACGGAGGTCGCGGGCGCGTCGCAGTTGCTGCGCACTACGGACGGGGGGCGAACCTGGGCGGACATGGGCACCAACCTGCCCAACTCATTGGAGAACCGGTGCCTGGTCGTCGGCTCGGACGGCTCCCTGCTGCTCGTCGAGACGGGAAACAGGGAGCCCTCCAACAACAGGTCCACGGCCATGATCAGTCTCGATGACGGACGACACTTCAAGACCGTCCGCGAGTACGACCGACGCGACGGAGGCGTCGGTGCCGCGCCCGGATACGCCTGGCTCTACGGCCGGGACGACCTGACGGTTGGCGGTGCGGACCACGTGCAGTTGACTCGCGACGGCACAGCCTGGACGCGCTTCTCGCTCCCGGACTGACCGCACAGGTTCAGAAGAAACGAAGCGGGGCCGGTGGCGTGGTGCCACCGGCCCCGCTTCGTCGAACCGTCAGCTGGTCGGTACGACCAGGTCCACGGTCATGCTGCCGCTGGCCGGGACGGTGAACCGTGCCAGCTTGCGGGTGCCGTCCGGCTGGGTGGCCAGGTAGCGACCGTCGAACTGCTTCTCACCGAGCGACACGTTGTAGGTGAAGAAGACCTTCTGCGGACCCTTGAGGCGGATGCTGAACTGCCCGTCGGTCATCCAGGTGTTGCCCGCGATGTCGCCGGTGTCGACGCTGCGGGCGATGACGAACCCACTGGTGAAAGGGGTGCCGTCGGGCGTACGGAAGGTGCCGGTCAACTGGACGCCCTGGTCGAGCCGCACGTTGTGGGTGGCGGCCGCGCCGGCGGTCACCGTCACCGGAGTGGCGGTGAACCGGCTGGGCTTGTCGCCGGACCAGGCGCTCGCGTACGGGTTGGCCCAGACCACCACGGGCCAGGCGTACGGGCCGAGCCGGTTGAGGGTGTAGACGCCGTGCTCGTCGGTGGTGGCGTCCTGCGCCCCAACCCCGGGGTGGGCGGTCAGCACCGACACGCCGGCGTTCGGCACCGGCTTGCCGGCCGGGTCGGTGACCGTGCCCGTGACCGTGCCGGCCCGGTCCAGCCTGATCTGCGGCCCGGTGGCGACCTGGCCGGCGGTCGCGGTGACGACGGCTGCCTCGCGCTCGTCGCCGGTGCCGCCGTTGGCGCCCACCCACTGGCGGCCGTAGGTGTCGCCTTGCGGCACCGCGAAGAGCTTGTAGCTGCCGGCGGTGAGTGGACCGACCGTGATCTTGCCGGTGCGGTCGCTGCAGTCGCCGTAGCCGTCTGAGAGCTTCGCCTGCTTCGGTAGGAACGTGTCCAGGCAGATGTCCGGCACGGGCCGGCCGCTCTCCCGATCCACGATGGTGGTGCTGATGACCGCGCCGGGCTTCATCTTCACGGTCAGCTTGGTGTCGGCGCTCGCCTTCACCCGCACCCCGGTCACCTCACGGCTGAAGTGCAGCCGGTCCGGTACGTCCAGGTAGATGGTGTGGCGGCCCTGCGGCAGGTCGGTGACGGTCACCGTGCCGGTGCCGTTGCTGCAGACCGACTGGGCGCAGAAGTTGGCGATGGGCGCTCCGCTCACCGAGTCGACCGCCTTCACGGTGACCGAACCGGTACCGAGCAGGCTGTCCGTGATCCTCGTCTGCTCCCCGCCGCGTACCTCGACGCGGTCGGCTTCCTCCGAGGTCAACTTGCCGCGGTAGTACTGCTGGCGATCACCGGCGTACAGGCCGACGATGTAGGAGGCCGCGAGTAGCTGCGCGGTGAACTCACCGTTCGCGTCGGTCTCCGTGTACGCCCCGCTGGCGCCGCTTGCGGTGTTGACGCTGACCTGGGCGTTCGCGAGCGGGGCACCGGCGGCGGTGGTGAACCGGCCGCTGAGAGTGCCCGCCGGCAGCGTGGTCTCGTTGACCACTGTCGCCTCGTCCGCCTTCACCTCGAAGACGCCGGCACTCTCCTCGTCGATCTTTCCGGGCACGTACTGCTCCTGGTAGGAGCCCGGAATCGGCTGGAGGCTCAGGATGTAACGGCCGGGCTGGGTGGTGAAGCTGAATCGACCCTGCTCGTCGGTGCGGCCCCCGGTCGTGGCGCCCGTCTCGACCTCGCGGGCGTCGATGGAGAGGTCCGGCACCGGGTCGCCCGCGGTGTTGACGATCTGACCGGTGATGGTGCCGACGGCGAAGAGCTGCTCGTCGGCCCTGGCGGTGCCACCGGCGGTGACGGTCACCGGGTTGGCGGTCCAGATCGTCGCCTGCTGGTGGTAATACTGCCCAGGCTGCTCAAGCGGGAAGTAGCCCACCAGGTACGGGCCCGCGGGCAGATCGGCGATGGTGTAGTTGCCGTCGGCGTCGGTGCTCGTGTTGTCGACGTACGAGTAGCTGTCGGGGTCGTAGACCTGCACCTGAACGTCGGCGGCGGCGGTGCCGGTGCTGGTGGTGAGTCGTCCGCTGACCGCACCGGTTGCGGCGGCCTGGGCCGGGGTGGTGCCGGGCAGCACGAGTGCCGCCACGACGGCACCGGCCAGCAGGGCGCGGCGGGCTGGGATTAGTTGCATCGATGTCCCCTTGTGAGGGTGGTGGGGCGACCTGAGCAGGCTTCGCCCACACCGACCCTGCGCCCCGTACGGGGATCGGCTCTCGGAGAATAGGCCACCGGCGATATCCGCCGGCAGGGCCGGTCGGGCGGATCCGCCCGACCGGTCATCCCTCCTCAGCGGACGGTCACCCCAGGCCGACGCGCTCCGGGCGGGCCGAGGCGGAGCCGAGCCAGGTGTGCGGGTTGCCGTACCAGCACCAGCCCAGCTTCGGTGCCCCTTGGCTGATCCAGATCGCCGGCACCCGCTTGTCACCGCAGCGGGAGCCGACGAGTGAGAAGCACCTGTTGCTGGCCAGCGCGGCCGGGTGCAGCGTGACGAAGGCGAGACCCTCGTCGATGGTGAGCGGCAGCCGGCCCTGGGCGGTGATCCCCTCCATGGCGGTAGCGGGGGCCAGATTGCGGAACTCCTCGCCCCGGTCGACGTCGAAGAGCAGGTACGCCGGCCCGGTGGGCACCTCCAGTTCCTTGATCGGGTCGAAGCGCGGCAGGTCGTCGTCGGCGTAGTTGCGGTCGAGGATGCCGGGCTTGCGCTTGCCGGCCAGGGTGGTGAGCCCCAGCCGCTCCACCACCCCGATCAGGTCCCGGGTGATGACCAGCAGGAACGGCACCCGGGCGTCGGTGGGGGCGGGCAGGCCGGCGGTGCCCTCGATCGCCCTGGCCCGCAGCGGCGCGACCAGGTCGCGGAAGGCGCTCTCGGGCAGCCCGGCCAGGTCGGGGTAGCCCAGGTGCACCAAGCGGTCGAGTTGGCTGTCGAATTCGGTGGCAGCGTCGAACACGGGCAGCTCCGTTCGTCGTCGTTCCAGGTACCGTACGACGTACGGCTTGCCGATGTTATTCCCGCTGCCAGGATGCAACCCTCGCGGGCCAGTGGTCCGTCGTACGACCGTGATGGTCAGCAGAGGGGAAATACCGCGGTGAGGCGGGCCGACGAGGACGACTTCCACGACTTCGTCGCCGACCGGATGGACCGCTGGCGACGGAGTGCGTTCCTGCTCTGTCAGGACTGGCACGCCGCCGACGACGTCGTCTCGGTCACCGTGACGAGGCTCTACCGGAATTGGCGCCTGGTACGTCGGGCGGACAACCGCGACGCGTACGCGCAGCGGGTCCTGACCCGCTGCTGGCTCGACGAGCGGCGTCGGCCCTGGAGCAACCGCGAGCAGTCGTGGGCGAAGGTGCCGGACGTGGCCCGCGCCGTGCCCGAGACGGTGACCGATCGCGACGGGCTCGCCGCGTTGCTGCGCTCGCTCGCTCCGAAGCAACGGGCGGTGCTCGTCCTGCGCTTCTACCTCGACTATTCGGTCGAGGAGACCGCCCGGATCCTCGGCATCTCCGCCGGCACCGTCAAGAGCCAGTCCGCACGCGGGCTGGCGAACCTGCGCACCGCCGTCAACAGTCAGTACTGAGCGGGAAGGCACCAGATGAGTCACCAGCTGTTCGACGAATTGATCGGTACACCCCCAGCGCCCACTGTCGATCTCAAGGGCATCGTCCGACGGGAACGGCGGCTCAGGACCGCCCGGCGGATCGGCGGCTCGGTGGCCGCCGTGCTGGCCCTGGCGATGGCCGGCGGCGTCAGCGTCGCCGTACGCGACCGGGGGCCCGATGCCACGCCGCAGGCCGCTGCCTCCCTGCCCGCCGCGGACAACCGGTTCCGCCTGGTCTTCGACACCGACGAGGCGGCCGACGCCAGCGCCAAGCGCCTCAGCCAGGAGCTGGACCGGGCGCTCCGGAAGGTGGCGCCCGGCGCGAAGTGGATCTGGATGCCGGAACACCTCGACGAGCCTCGCAAGCCGGACGGGCAGCCGCCGACGTTCACCCACCGGGGCTCCCCGGACTCAGTCGGTGGCTCCTCCGGCATCTCCTACCAGGGTCGCGAGGGTTCCCTGGGCGTGTCGATCAGCCCGGACGAGTACCCCGACGCGGCCTACGGGCCGGGCGGGTTCCACTGGCCGTGCCAGCTGCCACAGGGCATCCAGGAGGACACCCGCTACCGCAGGGTGTGCGAGGCGGGCACGACCCCGAGCGGGGCGCGGTTGAAGACCGAGACGCTGACCGGTAAGCAGCAGAGGAGCGTGCAGCATCTCATCGCGATCCAGTTGCCCGGCAACCGGATGCTTGAGGCGAGCGTGCTGAACATGGTCGGGGTCGACGAGTCGGCGGTGCCCGCGCAGCCGAACGCGCCGCTGTCCATGGAGCAGCTGAAGGCCATCGTCCTGACCATCGCCGACCAGGTCAAGGCCTGACCACCGCCGGGGCGGGGCGGAGCCGACGACGGTGCGAAGGGCTGGAGCCGGGGTCAGCGGCCCCAGTCCTGCTTGGCCGCCCGGACCAGCTTGTCCTTCAGCTCCCGGGTGTGCCGCCGGCTCACCGGCAGCTCGGTGGCGTCGATCACCACGACGTAGCCGGAGTTGACGAGCCGCAGCTCCGCGATCAACTTGAGCTGCACCAGGTACGACCGGTGCACCCGGACGAAACCGGCATCGGCCCACCGCTCCGCCAGCGTGGCCAGCGAGACCCGCACCAGGTGCGACCCGTCCGCCGTGTGCAACCGGGCGTAGTCGCCCTGCGCCTCCACCCAGCGCACCGCCGAGCGGGGCAGCATCCGGGTCGTGCCGGCCAACTCGATGGGAATTGTCGGGTCCTCCTCCGCGCGGGCCAGCGCCGCCGGATGCGACGGCACCACCCGCGCCCCGATCACCCGACGCAGCGACTCGGCCAGCCGGTCGGCACGAACCGGCTTGCGCACGTAGTCGGTGGCACCCAGGTCGAAGGCGTCCACCGCGCCGTCGTCGTACGCGGTGACGAAGACGATCGCCGGTGGCCGGGCGAACCGGCGCAGCACCCGCGCCAACTCCATCCCGTCCAGGCCCGGCATCCGGATGTCCAGGAAGACCACGTCCACGTCACCGTCCCGCAGGAGCCGCAACGCCTCCGTCGCGTCCCCGGCGGTGTGCAGCCGGGCCACCCGGGGATCGGCCCGCAGGTGGTACGCCAGCTCGTCGAGCGCGGGCGGCTCGTCGTCCACCGCCAGGACCCGGAGAAATCCGGACCCGTTCACCGCCCCCGCCCCGGTTCGCTCGCTCACGATCCAGCCCGTACACCGGGGTGGAACTTCGGCACCCGCATGCTCACCTTCGTACCCGAGCCCAGCCCCGTCTCCACCACCAGGCCGAACCGGTCCCCGAAGACCGAGCGCAGCCGCTCGTCGACGTTGGAAAGGCCGACGTGCTGACCCGGGTCGTCGCCGGGGTCGCCGGTGCCCCGGGCCAGCTCGGCGATGCCGGCGGTCAGCGTGGTCGGGTCCATTCCCACTCCGTCGTCCTCCACCGTGATGTGGCATTCCGCGCCCGCGTCCCGGGCCTCGATGCTCACCATGCCCGTGCCCGGCTTGCGGGACAACCCGTGGCGGACGGCGTTCTCCACAAGCGGTTGAAGGCAGAGGAACGGCAGCGTCACCGGCAGCACCTCAGGTGCAATCTGCAACCGCACCTGCAACCGGTCGCCGAACCGGGCCCGCTCGATCGTCAGGTAACGGTCGATCGAGCGCAGCTCCTCGGCGAGGGTGGTGAACTCGCCGTGCGCCCGGAACGAGTACCTGGTGAACTCGGCGAACTCCAGGATCAGCTCCCGGGCCCGCTCCGGGTCGGTGCGGACGAACGAACCGATTGCGGTGAGCGCGTTGTAGATGAAGTGCGGGCTGATCTGCGCCCGCAACGCGCGGATCTCGGCGCGGGCCAGCCGCTCCCGCGACGAGTCCAGCTCGGCCAGGGCGAGCTGGTTGCCGGCCCAGTGCGCGGTCTCCAGGGTGGCCTGCACCAACCCGGGGGCGGGCGGGCTGTCGGCGATCGCCACCAGCGCGCCGACCACCCGGCCGTCCGCCCCCTGCAACGGCGCGACCACCGCCCCCCGGATCGGGCAGTCGACCCGGTCGCAGTGCAGCTCCTGCTCGCCGAGCACCGTCGACCGCCCGGTGTCGACCGTCCGCCGGGCCGCCGCGAGCAGTTGGTCGCCGTGGTGCGTGCCCCGCCCGTCGAGGGCCAGCAGCCGGTCGACGTCGGTGAGTGCCAGCCCGACCGCGCCCACCAGGGCCCGCAGATGACGTACGGCCTTCGCCGCGCCCGCGGCGCTCAGCCCCGCCCGCAGCGGCTCGGCGGCCAGGCCGGCGGTGTGCAGCACCTCGTAGGTGGCCCGCTGGGTGGCGGTGGCGATGCCCCGGCGGGCCCGCAGCCGCAGCACCGCCAGCAGGGCCGCGGTCAACGCGGTGACGAGTGATACGACGCCGACCACGGCGGAGAGGTTGGCGCCCACGCAGTGATCCTTGCCCCTGGGAGCCGGTGCGCCAAGGCCCTAGTACGCGCCCTTGCGGGCGAGCACCACTCCGACGGTGCGCCACAGGATGCTCAGGTCGTACGCCAGCGACCAGTTGTCGACGTAGTAGAGGTCCAGCCGGACCGACTCGTCCCAGGACAGGTCGGAGCGGCCCGAGACCTGCCACAGGCCGGTCATGCCGGGGCGGACCAGCAGCCGTCGGCGTACGTCACCGAGGAAGTCGCCGTCGTCGGCCGGCAGCGGGCGCGGCCCGACAAGCGACATCTCCCCCCAGAGCACGTTGATCAACTGTGGCAGCTCGTCAAGCGACGAGGCCCGCAGGAAGCGGCCCACCGGGAAGACCCGTGGGTCCTGCTTCATCTTGAACAGCATGCCGTCGGTCTCGTTCCGGTCGACCAGGCTGGCAAGCCGATCCTCGGCGTCGACGTACATGGTCCGGAACTTCCACACCCGGAACGTGCGCCCCTCGTGCCCCACCCGGGGCTGGCGGAAGAAGACCGGCCCCGGATCGGAGATCCGGATGGCCACGGCGATGGCCGCGAAGAGCGGGACCAGCAGCAGCAGGCCGAGGCCGGCGGCGACCCGGTCCATCAGGTTCTTGGCCAGCAGCGCCGGCCCGGAGAGGGTCGGCTCCTCGACGTGCAGCAGCGGCAGACCCTCGATCGGGCGGATGTGCACCCGAGGGCCGGCGATGTCGGTCAACTGCGGGGCGACCACCAGGTCGACACCGGAGCCCTCCAGTTGCCAGGCCAGTCGGCGCAACTCACCGGGCTCCGCGCTGGCCGACCCGCAGACGGCGATGGTGTCTCCGCCGACCTCACGGACGAGAGCGAGAACGTCGCGTCCGGCGTACACCGGGACCGGGGTCGGCATGCCTCGGGCCGCCGCATACCCGTCGGTGATGTGGATGGCGACGGGCATCAGCCCGGCGGCCGGGCTGCGGGTGACCGCCGCGTAGACCTCAAGGCACTCGGGCAGGGTGCCGACCAGCACCATCCGGTGGGCGGCCTGGCCGGCCCGCCGCCGGATGTAGTGCAGCGCCCAGCGGGCCACGAAACGACCCCAGAGGATCAGCAGCGTCGCACCGACGAGCGCGGTGCCCACCGTGAACCGGGAGAGCTGGGTCACGGTGGAGAAGGCGAGGAACGAGACACTCGCGGCCACCGTCACCGAAGCGCGGATCACCCGCTTGAACTCGTCCGGGCCGAGCCCCAGGTAGCGCCGGTCGTAGGCCCGGTTGCTCCAGAGGATCACCACCCAGCCGAGCGGAAGCAGCAGGTAGGAGACGGTGTGGAACCAGGTCGGGTCCTGCTGGGTGCCGGAGAACCCGGAGGCGGCCTGGTCGAACAGTTGGATCGCGATCCAACTCGCGAACGCCGCCGCGCCGAAGTCGAGCAGCAGCAGGATGGCGATGTAGGGGCGGTGCCAGCGGGAGACCCGGCGACGCGACCTGGTCCACGCCGACCGGGGGACGCCGTTGTGAGACGGCGGCGTCGGCGGCTGGATCTCGAAGCTGTCGACGTGCCGCACGAGTCTGCTCCGGCCTTCGTTGGTTACCGGGCGCTGGAGGCTTGCCGTCACCTCACCCATGTCCTCCCGCATGACACGGGCCGCTCACTCGGCGTGAGGGCCCGGGTCGCCCACCGTCCCAGTCTCCCACGCGGGCTCCGACCGGTCGCCGCCCCGAAGGAGATTGGCGAGCGATGGTGCCGGTGCGATCTGGCCGGCTCCGCACCATTTCAGAAGCCGGGGACCGGGCCACTATACCGATGGATGCGCGCCTGGCGAGAACGGCGGACCGGAGCTTCCGCTCAGCGTGGGCGATTCCGCTGCGTAGTCTCGGAGTGGAATTACTCACCGTACGAGTCGGGACAACCGTCGGTCAGCGAGGGGCTTCCCGCCGGTCTGACACGTCGCGCAGTACTGGAGGCTGGAATCGGCGAACGAAACCTCACGCACGGTGTCCCCGCACACCGGGCAGGGCAGCCCGGTACGGGCGTGCACCTTCAACCCGGAGCGCTTCTCGCCCTTCAGCTCCGCGGCCCGCTGGCCGAGGGACCGTTCGACCGCGTCGCCGAGGACCTGCCGGGTGGCCGCGTGCAGGGTGGCGATCTGGGCGTCGGTGAGCCGATCGGTGATCGCGAACGGGGACAGCTTCGCGGTGTGCAGGATCTCGTCGGAGTACGCGTTGCCCACCCCGGACAGCACCGACTGGTCGGTGAGCACCCCCTTGACCTGCCCTCGCCGGCTGCGCAGTCGCTCCGCGAAGGTGGGCAGATCGGCGGCGAGCGCGTCCGGGCCCAGCTTGACGACCCCGGGCACCGCCGCCAGGTCGGTGACCAGGTACGCGGCCAGCTTCTTCTGAGTGCCGGCCTCGGTGAGGTCGAAGCCCGAGCCGTCGTCGAGGCGTACCCGTAGCGCGATCGGCCCCTTGCCGGGACGCAGCGGCGTGGTGGCCGGGAACGCCTCCCGGTAGTGCAGCCAGCCCGCCCGGGCCAGGTGGACCACCAGGTGTAGGTCGCCCTCGAAGAGCACGTCGAGGAACTTGCCGTGCCGGCTGGCGTCGACCACCGCCCGGCCGGCGACAGCGGTCGGTGCCGGTTCGTACGTCTTCAGGGCGCTGATCGCGGCGATCTCCAGTCGATCGACGCGCCGGCCCACCGCGCGCTGACGCAGATAACCCGCGAGCGCCTCAACCTCCGGTAGTTCGGGCACGACTCAACGGTAGCCTTCTTTCCCGTGAGAATCGTGGTGGCGCACAACCGGTACCGGGAAGCCCAACCGTCCGGCGAGAACACCATCGTCGACTCGGAGATCGCGCAGCTCACCGCCGCTGGCGTCGAGGTGCTGCCCTTCATCCGGAGCTCGGACGAGATCCCGTCGATGTCGAAGGCGGCGAAGGCGCTGCTGCCGATCTCGCCGATCTGGGCTCCGCGCGCCCAGCACGACCTGAGCCGGCTGCTCACCGAGCACCGGCCGGACGTTCTGCACCTGCACAACCCGTACCCCCTGCTGTCGCCCTGGGTGGTGCGGACGGCGCACCGCCACGGCGTGCCGGTGGTGCAGACGGTGCACAACTACCGGCAGGTCTGCTCGTCGGGGATCTACTTCCGCGACGGCGTGATCTGTCAGGACTGCAAGGGTCGGGCGCTGGGTGTGCCGGCGATCAAGCATCGCTGCTACCGCGACTCGGCGGCGCAGAGCGCGTTGATGGCGACCACCCTGGCCGTGCACCGGGGGACCTGGCGGTCGGTGGATCGGTACGTCGCGCTCACCTCGGCCATCGCCGACCACCTCCGCGATTACGGCATTCCGGACGAACGGATCGTGGTGAAGCCGAACTCGGTGCCCGACCCGGGTCGGCCGGCGCCGCTGGGTGACGGGTTCCTGTACATGGCCCGCCTCTCCCCGGAGAAGGGCGTCGACCTGCTGTTGAACGCCTGGCGGCAGCACCCGGCTGGTGCCCTGGGCACGCTGCGCGTGGCGGGCGACGGTGAGCTGCGCCCGCTGGTCGAGGCCGCCGCCGCCGAGCGCCCCGACGTGGTCTACCTCGGTCAGCTCGACCGGGCCGGGGTGCGGGCGGCGGTCGAGGCGAGCGCCGTGGTGATCGCCGCCTCCATGTGGCACGACGTGCTTCCGACCGTGATCATCGAGGCGTTGGCGAGCGGCCGGCCGGTGCTCGGCACGGCGTTGGGCGGCATCCCGTACCTGGTCGGAGCCGACGCCCCGCACGAGCCCGCCGGCACCGGCCCGGCCGAGGTCGCCTCCGCCGTCGTCGGGGGTGGGTCGCCCATGCCCGCCGGCATCGGGACGGGCGAGGCCGGTTGGGTGGTCGCACCGGAGGTGGCCGCGCTGGCCGCCGCCCTACCGGTCGCCCGCGCCGGTGCGGCCGGACTGGCCCCGGCCGCCCGCGCCCGCTACGAGCGCACCTTCCACCCCGACGTGGTGACCAAGCAGCTCATCGACGTCTACGCGGGTCTGGCCCGCACTCCCAACCACGCCTGACCCACCGCCGCTGGCCGCGCCGCCCCGCAAGATCCGCACAACATCAGGGATGTTGGTGTCTCCGGGGCCTGGGAGGCAGCACCTTCGGGGAAGTTGCGCGGATCTTGCGGCCGAGCGGTGAGGTGATGGCCGTCAGCGCAGGGAGGCGCGGGCGGAGAACGCGATGCTGGCGAGCAGGAAGCCGCCGTTGACGATGGTGAACGCGACGATCACCCAGAGGACCAGCGCGGGGGCCACGGCGAGCACCAGGGCGGCCACGAAGACCACCGCGCCGTAGTCGCGGACCAGCTTCACGAGGCGCACCGGCAGCGAGGTCGAGGTGACCATGCTGGCGGCGTTCGGGCCGGCCTGCATCACCGACGTCACCAGGTTGACCATCCAGGTCCCCGCGAACGTCGCCACCAGCCAGGTCGGCGTCGACGGCTCCTGCGCCACGGCGGTGGCGGCAAGCGCGGCCACCAGCGCGATCTGCGCCGCCACGTCGCAGAGCACGTCGACCCGGGCCCCGGCCGCGCTGCCCTGGCCGGTCACCCGGGCGAGCTGCCCGTCGGCGCAGTCCAGGGAGTACGCAACCTGCCAGCCGACCAGGGCCAGCAGGCCGACCACCCAGGCCGGTACGTCGCCGGCGGCGACCGGGCCGGCGAGCGCCACAACGGTGACCGAGGTGGCGAGGCCGAGCACCAGGTTGGTGATGGTCAGCGCCGTGGGACGCAGGCCGAGGCGCTGGGCGACAAGCGCGAAGACGGCGCCCAACCACTGACTGATCGACTCGCTGAACAGGCCGCCGCCCCGGTTCACCCGGTGGAAGTCGGCGACGGTGGGACGGGGGTCAGCCAAGCTGGTCGCGGATTGCACCGGCGTAGTCTGCCAGCCGCTCCCGGGTCTCGGTAGGCGACAGTGCCAGGTGTTCGAGGATCGTGTAGCGGTCCGGCCGGGTACGCGGGGCGAACTGCACCGCCTCCACGAACTGGTCGTCGCTGAGCGCCACCTCGGCGGGGAGGCGGGGCAGACCGTGCCGGGCGAGGCAGGCCGACATCTCCCGGAAGCGGCGGAGGTCGCCGCGCAGCCAGGTGCAGAACAGCGCACCCAACCCGGCCAGCTCGCCGTGCGAGGCGGTGCCGGGGAAGAGCGAGTCGACCGCGTGCATGATCTCGTGGCAGCCGCCGCTGCACGGACGGCTGGTGCCGTCGACCGCCATCGCCAGGCCGCTGGAGATCAGTGCCTCGGCGAGCACGATGACGAACGCGTCGTCGCTCATGTCGCCCGGGTGGTTGAGGACCGCCTCGGCGCCCGCACGGGAGAGCGAGGCGGCCAGTCCGTCGACCGGTTCGCCGCGTACCTGTCGGGACAGGTCCCAGTCGGCCAGTGCGCTGATGTTGCTGATCACGTCGCCGATGCCGGCCCGGTTGTGCCGGTCCGGGCCGCTGTCCACGAAGTCCAGGTCGACGATCACCCCGATCGGGATGTGCACGCCGTAGGAGCCCTTGATCCCGTCGGTGATCAGACTGGCCACCGGGGAGGCGATCCCGTCGTTGGCGAGGCTGGTCGCCACCGACACCATCGGCAGCCCGCGGCGGGTGGCCGCGTACTTGGCGACGTCGATGGTCTTGCCGCCGCCGATGCCCACGACCGCGTCGTACGAGCGGGCGCGGAGTTTGCCGCCCAGGTCGTCGGCGGCGTCCAGGGTTCCCCCGGTGACGGTGAACACGTCCGCCGAGCGCAGCGAAGGGCGGATCAACTCCGCGATCTGGGCACCCTGACCCGGGCCGACCACCACCGCGACGTCGCCGCCAGAGGAGATCCGACCGTCCGCCAGGATCGCGCCCAGGTCGGCGACCGCCCCGCGTCGCACGTCGATGTGCAGCGGGGTGAGGACGCTCCGAGCTAGTAGCGGCACGCGATCTCCCGCGCGCGGGCCAGGTCGGCGTGGTTGTCGACCTCGACCCACGGGACGTCACCGATCGGCGCCGCCCGCACCTCCCCGCCGCGGTCGGAGAACTCCTGGTAGCCATCCTCGTAGTAGAGGTTCGGGTCCCGCCGCCAGGTCGCCTCGAGCGCGTCGGCGAGGGCGTCGGCCACCTGTGGCTCGATAAGCGTCGCGCCGATGTACTCCCCGTACGCCTCGCCCGGGTCCATGATCTTGGTGATGCGGGTGAGCTGGCCGGCGGCGTCGAAGGTGGTCTTCATCTCCTCCTCGGCCAGCGGCTTCAGCGTGTCCACGGCGAGCAGGATGCCCGGCCCGCGCTCGGCGAGGAGCGTCTTCTCCACGCTCACCGGGTGCACGGTGTCCCCGTTGACAAGCAGCACCCCACGGGCGAAGTACTCCCGGGCCAGCCAGAGCGAGTAGGCGTTGTTCCACTCCTCGGCCTTGTCGTTGTGCACCAGGGTGAGCGTGACCCCGTACCGCTTCTCCAGGTCGGCCTGCCGCTCGCGGACCGCGTCCGCCGCGTAGCCGACCACGATCACGATGTCGGTGAGCCCGACCTCGGCGAGGTTGCCCAGCGCGATGTCCAGGATCGTGGTGTCGCCGTCCACCGGCACCAACGCCTTGGGCAGGGTGTCGGTGTACGGGCGCAGCCGGCGTCCTGCTCCGGCCGCGAGCACCATTCCGATCATCGCGACATCCTCCCTCGTCCTGCTCCCCGTCACCGCTGGAGGATAGCGCCGGCTGGCCTCGCCGCTCCGGCCAACCGGGTCAGCCGGGCAGGGCGGCCAGGTCGGCGAGCATGGTCAGCCGCTCGTCCGCGCTGAGCACGGAGTACGGGCCGGCGGCCCGACGGTCGGTCTCCAGCTCGATGGCGAGCCGTTCGGGGCCGGCTGGCAGGGCGGCGATGCTGGACGCGGTGTGCCCGGCGGCGGCCCAGGCGTCGGCGTGCGCGTCGGCTCGGTGGTAGCGCAGCGTGCCGAGCCGGTTGAGCAGCAGCACCCCCGACGGGGTGCCGTCCGGCTCGTAGGGGGGTGCCATCGCGGCGAAGGCCGAGCCGCCCCGGTCGCCGTCGGCGTCGGCCAGCACCAGGGCGTACGACAGCAGCCGGCCGAGCATCGCGACCAGCCGGGACACCCGTTCGTCGTGCCCGGCCCACAGCTCCTCGGTGACCTCCGCGTGCACCTGGTACAGCTCGGCGAGGAAGGCCGCGCCCCGCTCGGTGGCGGAGAGCGCGCCGTCCGGGCGGCGGTGGAGCATCCCGTGCGCCACCTGCTTGTCGACGGTCCGGCGGACGACGACCGGATCTCCGTACCGGGTGATCGCCGCGAATCCAGGAGCGTCGACAGTGCCGCCCGGCGCGGCCAGGCGGGTACGCAGGTCCACCAGGAAGCCGCTCGCGGTCGGCCCGCCGTACCGCTGGCTCAGCTCGGCGCCTCCACCGTCGCGGCCGGCCAGCATGCCGGCGCGGAAGACCCGGTCCACGGCTGGGGCGAGCAGCCCGGCGACGCGGTGCGGCGCCAATTCGACGGTGTTCACAGTCCGATCGACCGCAGGAGCGCGAAGCCCTCCTCCGCGATCCGCCGGATCAGCCCGTCGTTGACGTCGCGGTGTTCGTCCAGCAGGGCCACGTCGTGCTCGGCCAGCCAGCGGAATTCGGTGTGCTTGCCGGCTTCCAGCGTCGGGCGGTCCAGGTCACCGTCGACGCGGACCAGGAAGTCGTACTCGATGCGGGCCAGGCCGTCGTCGCCCACGTAGCTGTACTCGCCGACCGGGCCGAGGACGTGGGAGAGGAGCCAGCCGGTCTCCTCGGTGATCTCCCGGCGGAGTGCCTCGTCGATCTCCTCGCCCGGTTCCAGGTGGCCGCCGACGATGTCCCAGCAGTCGGGGAAGAGGCGTCGGTGCGGTGAGCGGCGCTGGAAGAAGATGCGGCCGTCGTGGTCGACGATCAGCGCGCCGGCGCAGCGCAGGGGCTCGGTGGACACGGTCCGACAGTAGCGAGCGTCCGCTGGTACGGCGATGTTCGGTCTTGTCCCGGAAACATCAACGGACGACCATGTCCGTACCGGAGGCCACCGTCCCAAAGGAGTGATGTGTGATGCAGGTACGGGATGCCATGTCCAGCCAGGTTCTCGTCGTCGGTCCGGAGCACACGCTCCGCCAGGCGGCCCGGATGATGTCGGCCCGTGGTGTCGGGTCGGCCGTCGTGATCGACCCGGATTCCGAGGGGGTCGGGATCATGACCGAACGCGACGTGTTGAAGGCGATCGGTGCCGGCCTGGACTGCGACGTGGAACGCACCGGGGCCCACCTGACCTGGGACGTGGTCTACGCGGGGCCGGAATGGACGGTGGCCGAGGCGGCCGCCGCTATGGCCCGTGGCGGATTCCGGCACCTGGTGGTGCTGGATGGCCGTGAGGTGGCCGGGGTGATTTCCGTCCGGGACATCATGCGGGTCTGGGCGGAGAGTCAGGTGGCCGCCACGACCTGACCCGTGCAGGTGTGGCGGGCCGGATCGACGGGTAAGGATCCCATGCGGGCGCGGAGGTGCCGTGGCCCGCGGGGGAGGGCCCGATGCGTGACGCGGAGCGCCTTGTCGAGCAGCAGTACGCCATGCTCCTGCGTCGGGATGTGGCCCGTCTACCGGACCTCTACGCCCCGGAGGCCTTCTACGCCATGCCGGGTGTGACGGTCCGTCCGATCGAGCTGCCCGCGCTGCTGCGCACCTGGACGGGCGCCTTCCCGGACCTGCGGGTGGAGCCGCTCGGCGCGGTCCGTACGGGTGGTGGGGCGGCCGTCGAGCTGCGCCTGAGCGGCACCCACACCGGCACGCTGCACTCGCCGTACGGCACTGTGGCGCCCACCGGCCGGCTGGTGAGCTGGGAGGTGGCCGACGTGGTCCGGGCCCGCAAGGGTCGGATCACCGCCTGGCGTTCCTACTTCGACTGGAGCCAGCTCCTCGACGCGCTCGGCGTGCAGTTTGACGGGCTTTCCCGGGTGGCGCACCACGACGCGCTCGCACTTCCGGTCTGATCTGACGCCGACCGGTGGAGGCGGGTCACCCGTCCCGGTGGCTCAGGATGCGGACATCGCCGTGCCGTCCGCGCGTCCCCCGCCGCCGCCCGTACGCTCAACATCCATGACCGCCGAGCAGTTGATCTCCTTTGCCCGTGGGGCTCCCTCGCTGGACATCGTCGATGTCGAGGGGCTCAAGGCCGCCGCCGTCCGCGCCTTCGACGCCGACCCCGCGGGGGTCACGGCGTATGGCACCTCCGTCGGTTACCTTCCGCTGCGGAAGTGGATCGCCGACAAGCACGGCGTCCAGGCCGACCAGGTGCTTGTCACAAACGGGTCGCTTCAGGCCGACGCGTTCCTCTTCGACCACCTGGTCCGCCCCGGCGACGCGGTGGTGGTGGAACGCCCGACGTACGACCGGACGCTGCTCAACCTTCAGCGGATGGGCAGTGAGCTGCACGGCATCTCGGTCCAGCCGGATGGGCTCGACACCGCGGAGCTGCGCAAGCTGCTGGAGTCCGGGGTCCGGCCCCGGCTCGCGCACGTCATCCCGAATTACCAGAACCCGGCCGGCATGACCCTCTCGCTGGAGAAGCGTCGGGAGTTGCTCGACCTGGCCGCCGAGTACGAGTTCACGATCTTCGAGGACGACCCGTACGCGGACGTCCGGTTCCGTGGCGAGGCGTTGCCGTCGATGCTGTCGCTCGACACCCGCAACGTGGTGGTGCACGCGTCGAGCTTCACCAAGACGGTCTGCCCGGGCGTGCGGGTCGGTTACCTGGTCGGCCCGGCGGACCTGATCGCCGACATCGCCAAGAACGCGACGAGCCTCTACATCTCGCCGGGCATGGTGTCCCAGGCGATCGTGCACCAGTTCTGCGTCTCCGGTGACATCGACCGCTCGATCGAGACGGTTCGGGCGGCGTTGGGCGAGCGGTCGCGGGTGCTCGCCGAGTCGTTGCGCCGGCACCTGCCGCAGGCGCGGTTCGTGGAACCCGACGGCGGCTACTTCCTCTGGGTCGAGTTCCCGGAGGACGTGCTTGTCGATCGGCTCGCCCCGGCGGCGGCCGAGCGTGGGGTCGCCGTGGTCAAGGGCAGCGACTTCGTGCTGGAGGGTGGGCGGCACGCTCTCCGGTTGGCCTTCTCGGCGGTGACCGCCGACAAGATCGACGAGGGTGTCCGACGGCTGGCCGAGGCCGTCGAGGCGGTCCGTAGCTGAGCTGACTGTCGGGTTCCCGACAGAACGACGACGCCGGTCGCCTCGGGTCTCCCGCCCGGGGCGGTCAGCGGCCCACAATGCTGCGAGCGTCACCCACCCGCGGTTGCGGAGGTCACCGGCGGCTTTCGAGCCGCCGCGACCTGGGTGCCGCGGCAGCACAACCTCCCGCCCCCACAGGTGCCGGGTGGGCCGTGTCGTCCCCGCACACCCCCCGATGCGGCCCGGCCCGCCCGGCGCCGCCCCACGCGACAGCCGTCACAGGCGTCCCGGACGGCGGTCGGCGTAGCCTGCAAGCCGCAGCCGAGCGTGGGAGGTGACGCGATGACGGATCGGACAGAGCGGGACCGGACGGCACCGCCGACCACCGGTCGGGTGCTGCGACCTCGGGCGTGGCCCTCCCCGGTCCGGGCGATGACCCGGATCCTCAACGCCGACGGGTCGCCGCCCGTGCCGGCGCCCACCGGCACCGAGCGCAGCGCCGTGGTCGACTGCGCCCTCTACGTCGACGGCAAGCGGCAACCCGGCGACTGGACGTACGCCGACGCGCTGACCGCGGCCCGCCGCGAGGAACACGGCTTCGTGTGGATCGGTCTGCACCAGCCCGAGTTGGCCGAGATGACCGCCATCGCGGAGACCTACGGTCTGCACGAGCTGGCCGTCGAGGACGCGGTGAAGGCCGAGCAGCGCCCGAAGCTGGAGCGGTTCGGCGACGTCGTCTTCCTGGTGCTGCGTACCGCGCGCTACTGCGAGCACGCCGAGCTGACCGAGAACTCCGAGGTCGTGGAGACCGGGCAGGTGATGCTCTTCATCGGCCCGAACTTCGTGATCAGCGTGCGGCACGGGGATGCCTGCCGGCTCGCCCCGATCCGCGCCGACCTGGAGACCAAGCAGGATCTGCTGCTGCAAGGCCCGTGGGCGGTGGCGTACGGGGTGACCGACCGGGTGGTCGACCTCTACCTGGAGGTGGCCGAGCAGATCGAGGACGACCTCGACGTGCTGGAGGCGGAGGTCTTCGACCGGCATGGTCACGGGCGGATCCAGCGGATCTACCAGATGAAGCGGGAGCTGGTGGAGTTCAAGCGGGCGGTGGTGCCGTTGCAGCGGCCGCTGATGACGCTGACCTCCCAGGTCAACCGGGATGTGCCGAAGGAGATCCGCAAGTACTTCCGGGACGTGCAGGACCACCTCAGTCGCACCGTGGAGCAGGTGAACTCCTACGACGACCTGCTGAACTCGATCCTCCAGGCGCGGCTGGCCCAGGTCACCGTGGACCAGAACAACGACATGCGCAAGATCGCCGCCTGGGCGGCCATCGCCGCGGTCTGGACGTCCATCGCCGGCGTCGAGGGCATGAACTTCGACAACATGCCCGAGCTGAAGATGACGTACGGCTATCCGGTGGCCCTGGCCCTCATGCTCGGCGTCTCGCTGGCTCTCTACCGCTGGTTCCGCCGCAACGGCTGGCTCTGACCGCCGGGGCGGTGGCGCCTCGGACCGCGCCGCCGCCGGACCAGCGCTGTGATCCACTCGGCTTCCGTGAAGTCGGGCCGTCCCGCAGCTAGGACACCCCGACTTCAGTGAAGCCGAGTGGGACTTGCCCGCGCTGATGCGGAACGCACGGCGAGCGCCGGGCATGCGGCAGCGCCGGCGCGCGAGGGTGATCCCCGCCGCGCCGGCGCTCGCTGCGTTGTCGCTGGGTCAGCGGCGGCCGTTGGTGCGGGCGGTGTCCTTGCCCAGCGCCTTGGTGAGGTCGTCGGTCGGCCGACCGGAGACGTCCGTGGCGCCCTCGGCGACCGACGGGACCTTGTCCGTCGGACGGATGCCTGTCTGCTTGGCCGGGCCGGTGGTGCTCGCGCTGGAGCCGCCGGCCACCGCCGAGCTGCCGGCACCGGTCATGCCCGCCGCGCCGGTCATGGCCGCCCCGTCGGTCCCCTTCGGGGCGGACGGCGTGGACACCTCGATCGAGTCGACCTCGTCGCGCATCGGTTCGAGGTTGCGGGTCGGGTCGTACTCGGCCCACTCCTGCTGCTCCCGCCGGCGGCGCATCGCCACCGCGCCGGCCAGGCCGGCGACGACACCCGCGGCCAGTAGGCCGGTCATCATCGAGCCGCGACGGCGCGGCTGCTTCTTCTTACCGGTGATCCGCATGGTCTTCGACTTGGCCTTCCTGGTCAGCGGCCCTGCCTGCGCGGCGCCGTCACGGGCCGCCGCCGCCAGCGGTGCCAGCGTGGTGAGTGTCGTCCCCCAGCCGGTCGACGCCTGGTCGCGAACCCTCGCCGCAGCCGGCCCGACGTAGCCCCGGGCCACCTGGACCCGCGGACCGACTGTCGCTCCAGCGCCCTTCGCGGCGTGGTTGGCTGCCTGCATCAGGTGGCTGATGCTCTGGTTCAGCTCGGCCTTGGCCAGCTGCCCCTGGGACTTACGCCGCCCGAATCCAAACACGGTCCTACCTCCTGGGAGTTGTTCCTTCGTCATCCTCCACCTTCGGATGCCTCCGCGATGCCAGATCGGGCACATGGGAGGATCCGCATGGAACTGACCAACAAGTGAGGAGTACCCGTGGCCGAGGCTGTCTACGCCACCCTGCACACCAACGCTGGCCCGATCCGGCTGGAGCTCTTCCCCAACCACGCGCCGAAGACCGTCCGCAACTTCGTCGACCTGGCCGAGGGCAACCGTGAGTACACCGACCCGCGCACCGGTCAGCCGGGCAGCGGGCCGTACTACGACGGCACCATCTCGCACCGGGTGATCAGCGGATTCATGGTCCAGATGGGCGACCCGACCGGCACCGGTCGGGGCGGACCGGGCTACAAGTTCGCCGACGAGTTCCACCCGGAGCTGCGCTTCGACCGTCCGTACCTGCTGGCGATGGCGAACGCCGGACCGGGCACCAACGGTTCGCAGTTCTTCATCACCGTGTCCCCGACGCCGCACCTGAACAACCGGCACACCATTTTCGGGCAGGTCGCCGACGAGCAGTCGGTGAAGGTCGTCGACTCGATCGCGAACACCCCGACCGGCCCGAGCGACCGTCCGCTCCAGGACGTCGTCATCGAGCGGGTCGAGATCGAGCGGTCTGCTTCCTGAGCGACCGGCGAGGTACCTTTGCTCGCATGATTGAGCGCTCCGGAGCACCGCACCGGCCGGCGCCGGTGGATCGCGCGGCGGTGGACGGAGGGTCGGCCCGGTGAGCGAGTCTCCGCCGACCACCCCGGTCTGCTACCGGCACCCCGGCCGGGAGACCTACGTCCGGTGCACCCGCTGCGACCGGCCGATCTGTCCGGACTGCATGCGGGAGGCGTCCGTCGGGCACCAGTGCCCGGAGTGCGTCAACGAGGGGCGTCGCAGTGTCCGGCCGGCGCGTACCGCCTTCGGTGGCGGTACCGCCGGCCGGCACGGCTATGTCACCAAGGCGCTCATCGCGCTGAACGTGCTGCTCATGCTGCTCTCCATCGCCTCGGACCGGGGCGGGGACGCGGCGGTGGGCGGTTCCGGCTTCGGCGGCCTGATGGGCGGTGGCACACCGCTCACCAACTGGGGTTCCGTGCTCGGGCTGGCGGTCCTCCCCGACGGCACGCTCGGCGGGATCGCCGAGGGCCAGTGGTACCGGCTGGTCACCGCCATGTTCCTGCACTACGGCGTGGTCCACCTGCTGCTCAACATGTGGGCGCTGTGGGTCCTCGGCCGTTCCCTGGAGGCCAACCTCGGCCGAGTGCGCTTCGCCGCGCTCTACCTGATCGCGGGCCTCGGCGGCAACGTGGCGGCGTACCTGTTCAGCGCCCAGAACTCGGCCACCGCCGGTGCGTCCACCGCGATCTTCGGGCTCTTCGCCGCACTGCTCATCATCGAGCGCAGGATGGGTCGGGACATCTCCCAGATCATCCCGATCCTGGTGATCAACCTGGTGTTCACGCTTGCCGTGCCGGGCATCTCGATCCCCGGGCACTTCGGTGGCCTGGTGGTCGGCGCGCTGATGGCGCTGGTGCTCGCGTACGCGCCGCGCAGTCGACGCACGTTGGTGCAGGTCGCCGGCGGCGCGATCATCCTGCTGATCCTGCTGGGCCTGGCTTTCTTCCGCAGCACAGCCCTGCTCGGCTGACAGATCAAGGGTTCGGGCGGGCGGCACGCAGCTCGGCGGCCACCTCTTCCGGGTTTGCTCCCAGGTCGTACCGGCCGAAGAGGTGCAGCGAGTCGCCCGCGTCGATCTCCAGGGTGTCGCTTGTCAGCCCCATCCGTGCGCGACGGTCCACGGCGATCGCCTCGACCGTCGACCAGGGCAGCGACCGGCGGCCCGCGAACCCGTGGATCACGGTGAGCCCCGCAGGGTCCACCGCCAACCGGACCGGCGCGACCAGATCGCGTACCGCCCAGCCGGCCAACGTGGCGGCGGCCAGGACGGCCACCACCAGCCGGACCGGGTCGCCGTCGGCGAAGAGCAGCCCGAGCGCGACAAGCAGGACCGCGCCGACCAGCTTCACCGCGGGCAGGGTCGCCGGCACCCGCCACTGCCGCACCGGGGGATTCTCGTCCACCCGCCCAGCATGCCAGCGGCGAGCGGGTGTCGGGGGTGCGGCATCTCGCCGGCTGGTCGGTTGACCGGTCCACGGACGACGTAGGATCGGGGCCAGCCCACGTTACCGGGGAGTAAACATGAGTGACGCGGTCATCGTCGGCGCGGTGCGCACCCCGGTCGGACGGCGTCGGGGCAGTCTCGCCAACGTCCACCCGGTCGACCTCTCGGCGCACGTGCTGCGCGCCCTCGCCGAGCGCACCGGGATCGACCCGGTCCAGGTCGACGACGTCTTCTGGGGCTGTGTGTCCCAGGTCGCCGAGCAGTCCTGGAACGTCGCCCGCATCGGCGTACTCGCCGCCGGCTGGCCCGAGACGGTGCCCGGCACGAGCCTGGACCGGCAGTGTGGTTCCAGCCAGCAGGCACTGCACTTCGCCGCCGCGACCGTGCTCTCCGGCCAGGCCGACCTGGTGGTCGCCGGTGGCGTGGAGTCGATGACCCAGGTGCCGTTGGGCACCGCCAGTGCGGCCGGCGGCACGCCGTTCACCGAGCAGGTGCGTGCCCGCTACCGGGGCGTCGACGGCTTCGCCGACGACGCGCACCTGCCGTTCAACCAGGGCGTCGGCGCCGAGCTGATCGCCCAGCGGTGGCGGCTCTCCCGTACCCAGCTCGACGAGTATTCGCTGGCCAGTCACGAGAAGGCGGCCGCCGCGCAGGATGCCGGCGCGTTCGACCCGGAGCTGACGCCGGTGCCGCTCGCCGATGGTGGCAAGTTCCTCGCCGACGAGGGCATCCGCCGCGACACGTCCCTGGACAAGCTCGGCGCGCTGGCCACCCCGTTCCGCGCCGACGGCGTGGTGACCGCCGGGTCCGCGTCCCAGATCTCCGACGGCGCCGCGGCCCTCGCGGTGACCACCTCGGAATGGGCCAGCCGGCACGGCCTGCGGCCACTCGCCCGGATCCACACCGCCGTGGTCGCCGCCTCCGATCCGGTCACCATGCTCACCGCGCCCATCCCGGCCACCGCGAAGGCGCTGCGCCGCGCCGGGCTGGGCATCGAGGAGATCGGGGTGTACGAGGTGAACGAGGCGTTCGCTTCGGTGCCGCTGGCGTGGCTGGCCGAGACCGAGGCGGACCCGGAGCGGCTCAACCCGCGCGGTGGGGCGATCGCCATCGGTCACCCGCTCGGCGGTTCCGGTGCCCGGATCATGACCACCATGCTCCAGCACATGCGGGACAACGGGATTCGGTACGGCCTGCAGACCATGTGCGAGGGCGGTGGCATGGCCAACGCGACGATCGTCGAGCTGGTCTGACGGTGCCGGCGGAAAACGCCTCGCCCGGCCCGGGAGGGCCGCCTATGGTGCCCAGCGTGACGACGATCGCCGGTGAGCGCGCCCCCGACTGGTCCAGCGAGCAGTGGCAGGTGCGGGCCCGCTCCTGGGTCGACGCGCAGCTCAGCCGCGCCGGCCGTCGGGTGACCGGGGCGGTGCAGCCAAGGGTGCGGCCCTGGTCGTTGGTCTGGCGGGTGCCGACCGACGACGGCCCGGTCTGGTTCAAGGCCAACAACCCGGGCACCGTGCACGAGGCGGTGCTTGTCGCGACGCTCGCCGAGCTGACGCCGGAACGGGTGCTGACCCCGATCGCGGTGGACCCGGCGCAGGGCTGGTCGCTGCTGCCCGACGGCGGTGAGTCGTTGCGCGACGTGCTGGCGCGCGACCCCGATCCGGCCCACTGGGAGCGGGCCCTGCCCGGGTACGCGGCGCTCCAGCTCGCCGCCGCGCCGCGGGCCGACGAGCTGGTCGCCCTGGGCGTGCCGGACCACCGTCCCGAGGTGCTGGCCGGGCTGCTCGCCGAGCTGCTCGACGATCACGAGTCGCTGCTGATCGGCGCCGAGGGCGGGCTCAGCCCGGATCTGCACGAGCGGCTGCGGGCGGAGCTGCCGTCGTACGCTAAGCGGTGCCGGCGGCTCGCCGACATCGGCATCCCGGCCACTGTGCAACACGACGACCTGCACGACGCCAACGTCTTCGCGGCCCCGGACGGCTACCGCTACTTCGACTGGGGCGACGCCTCGGTGGCGCACCCGTTCGGCACGTTGCTGGTGACCCTGCGTTCCATCCGGTACGCCACGGAGCTGGCCGCCGACGACGCCCAGTTGGTTCGGTTGCGCGACGCGTACCTGGAGGCGTGGACCGACCGGTACGACAGGCGGACCCTCGTCGAGGCCGCCGGTCTCGCGGTCGACCTGGGGGCGGTGAGCCGGTCGCTCTCCTGGCGTCGGGCCCTGGACACCGTCGAGGAGTCGCGGGCCGAGTACGCCGACGCGGTTCCCGGCTGGCTGGCGGAGCTGTTCGCCGCAAGTCCGCTGCCGACCGGATCCTGACCATGATCCGTCCACGTCGGAAATCGGACAGGCAGTGCGACCCGCCGCGTGGAACTTCCAAAAAAACTCCGTGACCCACGTCACCCTGTCGGGGAGGTCGTTGGGCAGGTCATGGACGTCTTCTCCCGAACGTTCCTCCCGGCCGCCGCCGAGGCTGGCCTGGCCGTGCAGACCGTGAGCCGGCACATGCCGGTCTTCCGGCGCTGTGTCGGCTCCGGTGACGCCACCATCCTGGTCACCCGTTGCAGCCGCCCTGACCGCCCGGTCACCGGCGACTACCTGCTCCTGCTCACCCATCGTCGGCTCGTGGTGACCCAGCAGACCCGACTGCTGCACCGACTGCGTCTGCACCTCAACACCGAGTTGCGCGAGCTGAGCAACGTCACCTGGAGCCCGGACCCCCGGCTGCACTCGGTCGAGATGGCGGCCACCGCGATCGACGGGATCCGTGAGCGGTTCCTGATCCGTACCAGCCACCCGAAGCAGGTCTGGCAGCTCGACGCGCTGCTCAACCAGGCGTTCCGGACCCGCCTGCGGCCGCCCGGCGCGCGGGTCGTCGCCAGCATCGGCGACGCGCCGGCCGTCGCGCGGCCCGGGGTGTTCGCGCCGTCCTGGTGAGCTGACCGGACCAGGCCTCGCCGCACCTTTACCGAACTCGAACACACACCGATCGCCCCGAGCGTTCGCCGTCGGCAATCATGGGCCGGTGACCGTCGAACCGCCGCACCGCGGGCTCGTCCTCGTGGTCGAGGACGAGCCGGCCATCGCCGACCTGGTCCGGCTCTACCTCGCCCGGGACGGGTTCGGCGTCCACCTGGAACGGGACGGCGAGGCCGGTCTGCACGCGGCTCGCCGGTTACGCCCGGTGGCCTGTGTCCTGGACATCGCGTTGCCGGGCCTTCCCGGCACCGAGATCTGCCGCCGGCTACGTGAGGCCGGTGACTGGACCCCGGTCATCTTCCTCACCGCCCGGGACGACGAGGTGGATCGGATCGTCGGCCTGGAGTTGGGCGCCGACGACTACGTCACCAAGCCGTTCAGCCCTCGGGAGCTTGTCGCCCGGGTGCGTGCGGTGCTGCGTCGGGCCGCCGGCGGTCCGGAGGGCGCGGACCGGCCCCGCGTCGTCGGCCCGGTGACGTTGGACCCGGGCCGCCGCACGGTCACCGTCGCGGGCGCACCTGTGCAGCTCACCTCCACCGAGTTCGACCTGCTCGCCCACCTGATGGCCCGGCCCGGCCGGGTCTTCACCCGGGAGGAGCTGCTGGCCGGGGTCTGGGGTTACGCGGCGCACGCCGGCACCCGCACCGTCGACGTGCACGTCGCCCAGGTGCGGGCGAAACTCGGCCCGGCGAGCGTCATCCGGACCCACCGGGGCGTCGGGTACGCGGTCGATGCCTGAAAACCCCGGACCCGTCGAGTCGCCGACCATGACCCTGCCGGTGGTCGGCGCCGGCCCGCCCGCCGCACCTCGACGAGTCCGGTTCGGCCGCACCCTGACCGCCCGCGCGGTGCTCGTCACCTGCGCGGTCGCGCTGGTGTCGGTGCTCGTCACAGCGATCGTCGCGGTGCCGTTGGCGATCCGTGGCGCGGAGCGACGCGATCAGGACGCACTCGCCGCGCAGGCCCGGCTCGCCGCCGAGGTGCTGCGGACCCGCCTGGACCGGGGCCGTACCGCCGACGAGGAGCGGCTCATCCAGCAACTACGCAACCAGGGCATCGACGCGTACCTGATCCGGCGCGGGGCGGTCGATCGGCCGGGCCTGCCACCTCGGGTGGTGCAGCGGATCGAGCAGGGCCGCAACGTGTCGGTACGGAGCGTCGTCAACGGCGAGCGTGCCCTGGTCGAGGGCCGGGCGCTCCCCGGCGGCAATGGGGTGGTGCTCTCCCGTGGCGCGGCAAACGGGCTGTGGGCCAAGGTGCTGCTGAGCCTCTGGTTGCCGCTGCTGGCCGGGTTGGCCGCCGGTGTGGTGGCCGGCCTGCTGCTGGCCCGCCGGCTGGCCCGCCCGATCCGCGTCGCGGCCACCGCCGCGGCCCGGTTACGCGCCGGTGACCGCGCCGTCCGGATACCTGTCGAGTCACCGGACGAGGTCGCCGACCTGGCCGAGGCGTTGAACGGTCTGGCCGGCGCGCTGGCCACGAGTGAGGGGCGGCAGCGGGAGTTCCTGCTGTCCGTCTCGCACGAGCTGCGCACCCCGCTGACCGCGATCCGGGGGTACGCCGAGGCGCTCGCTGACGGGGTGCTCGGCGCGGACGACACAGTCGACACCGGTCGGACGATGCTGACCGAGGCCCAACACCTGGACCGGTTGATCGGGGACCTGCTGGCGTTGGCCCGGTTGGAGGCCGCCGACTTCCCGCTCGAACCGGTGCCGGTGGACCTGACCGGGTTGGCCGTGGACGCGGAGCCGACCTGGGCCGGTCGGTGCGCGGCGGTGGGCGTGCCGTTCCGGTTGGAGACGCCCGGTCGGCCGGTGCCCGCGTACACCGATCCGGGGCGGATCCGACAGGTGCTGGACGGGTTGCTGGAGAACGCGCTGCGGGTCGTACCCCCGGGGTCGCCCGTGGTGCTCGCGGTCCGGCCGGCCGGAGCGGATCCGGCCGCCGGCGGTGAGCTTGAGGTCCGCGACGGCGGGCCCGGCTTCACCGACGACGACCTGGCGGTGGCGTTCGAACGCGGTGCGCTGCACGAGCGTTACCGGGGAGTGCGCAAGGTGGGCAGTGGGCTGGGGTTGGCGCTGGCCGCCGGCCTGGTCCGTCGGCTGGGCGGGGAGATCGTCGCGGGGCACGCGCCGGAGGGTGGTGCCGCCTTCACGGTCCGGCTGCCCGGCGATCCTTACCTGGCTCGTACATCGGCCTGACGCTCCGCTCGTGCTCGGTGGGAATGCTGAGGGCTCCACGGACGAGAGGGAACGTCATGCCACGTTGGGGATTCGCCACCGGCACCACGGCACTGCTCGCGGCGGTCACGCTGGGCGTCACCGGCTGCGGTGCGGCAGAGGTGGCCAGCCAACCCGCCCGGGAGGCCGCCGTCGAGGTCGCCGCCGCGATGGGGGTGGAGGGCCAGGCGCTTGCCGCGATGGGCTTCGACGCCGACGACCTGGACGTGCAGACCGTGGCCGCGCCGGCCACCCCGGCGCCGGGCGCCTCCCCCACGGCCGCCGAGAAGGCCCGGGAGAAGCGCGGCGAGGAGTGGCGCAAGCGCCGGCAGGCCCGCGTGCTGCTGCGTAAGAACACCCTGCACGGTGAGGCGGTGGTGAAGGTGAAGGACGGCGGTACGCAGAACGTCGCCGTGCAGCGCGGCGAGGTGACCGCGATCGACGGTGACTCGATGACCGTCAAGTCCACCGACGGCTTCACCATGACCTGGACCTTCGGCGAGGACCTGCGGGTCGTCGAGCGGCGCGCCACGGTGCAGCCGAGCGAGGTCAAGGTCGGCGCGACTGTCGGTGTCGCCGGCGCGAAGGACGGCGACAAGGGGACGGCCCGGCTGATCCTCGTCCCCCGGGCCAAGTGAACGAGGGGCCCCTGAGTCGATCAGGGGCCCCTCCTTCCGTCAGTAGACGCGGGAGCCGATGAAGTCGTCGTGACCGTAGCCGACCGGGTTGGCGGCGGTACGGGCCTCGAACGACCACTGCTGCCGGGTGCTGCTTGAGCAACTCGCCAACCGCAGGCGGGAGCTGCCCAGCAACGGGTTGTCGAACGCCACGCAGAGGTTGCTCGCCGCCGCCGGCTTGAGCTGGTTGCCGGCGAAGACGAACTGCTGGGCGCCGGTGCCGTTGCAGTCGTAGATGTTGACAGCCGTGCCCGAGGTCATCGAGCTGTTGGCGACGTCCAGGCAGCGGTCGTGGGACAGCTCCGAGTGCAGCGACCGCCGGGTCGGGTCGTACCAGAAGCCCTGGTTACGCCCACCGTGACAGGTGTACGGCTGCTGCACCGTGCCGTTGCGGGAGTCGTACCCCCTGCCGTCGACGCAGGTGCCGGTGGCCAGGTTGCGCAGTTGCCTGAATTCCAGCAGCCCCGGGTAGAGCACGCCACCGCCGGTGCTGGCCGGGTCGACGCAGCTCGCCCGCTCCTGCCCGGAGTTCCAGAACTGGGTGATGCACTGGGCGAACATGCCGTGCCCCCGGGCGTTGGGGTGGAACGACTGCCGGGCGGCGTTCTCGTTCCAGATCCCGACCTCGATGAAGAGGCCGCGGACCGAGGTGTTGTCGGTGCACACCTCGTGGCCGTGGAAGAGTCGGCTGGCGTCCAGGTAGCGGGTGCCGGTGTTCGCGGCGGCCGACCGCAGCGCCGACTCGAACATCGGCACGGCCTTGTTCCGGGCGAACGCCGCGTCGGCCAGGTAGAGCAGGCAGCCGCCGGAGTACCAGCCGGGGAAGTTCGGGTTGTCCTCGACGTCCGGGCTACCCGGGCTCGGGTACGACATGAGCACCAGTTCGTAGTCCGAGCGCAGGTAGCCGGCGTCGGTCATGGTCTGCCGGATGTCGGTGAGCGCGTCGGTCACGGCCTGCCGGCTGCCGTCGGTGCGGATCGTCCACTGGTCGGTGTAGGTGGGGTAGCAGGCCCCCTGGAAGAGGACCCGACGGATGGCGCAGTCGGTGGCGACCGGGCCGAACTGGATGGTGCCGTCACCGTTCGCGCCGACCACCACCCAGATCAGCTTCACGTGCGTGTTGCGCGCCTTGATGCCCAGGTGGTCACCCTGGTTCAGCTCGTTGTGCTGGGTCGGTCCGCCGGCGATGAGGTTCCACGGGGTGGCACCGGAACAGGCCAGGTTGTACTGCGTGTCCGACGGGATGCCGGTCCGGAAGACCGCCTGGTCGTACGAGCGGTCGCACCAGTTGCCGTCCTGGTGGGTGCCGGGGACGTAGTTGCCGACGCCCTCGCCGGAGATCTCGCTGTCGCCCATCGTGACAAGTGCGGTGCGACGTTGCTCGATCGGCCGGATCGCGGGGCTGCCGTAGAGGGCGGTGGCCTCGGCGGCCCGTACGGCTTCGAGGTTGGCGGGGAGCGGCTGGATGGCCGGCCGGTCGGCGGCGGTGGCGGGGGTGGCCGGTCCGGCGAGCATCGGTAGGACGAGAGCGGCGACGGCGACGGCGACGGTGCTGGCCCGTCGTCGGGTCGCGCGTTCGGGCCTGGCGGGGATTGCAGGCATCGACGCACTCCTTTCGGCTCAGCCGCGGGACGTCGACTGAGTTACCAGACGGTAACGTGCGGATCAATGGATGTGAATGCGCCTCGGATCCTTGCGCGCGGGCTGCAGAACCGCCCGGATCGGACGATCCGGGCGCGAGGTCAGCGGCCGGGCGGCAGGGCGTAGCCCACGTAGCCGCGGAACTCCAACCGCCAGCCGGCCGGCACCAGCTTGGCGCAGGCGGGCCGACTACCGGTGCAGACGATCGCGTCCACCGAGGTGGGATCGGCCGGCGGCCGTTCGGGCAGGACCGACTGCAACGACACCAGCTCCGGCGAGCCGCCGTCCGGCTGGCGCAGCACCAGCCACCACGGGTACTCCCAGTTGTCGTTCTGCTCCACCAGCCCGATCCGCCGGGCACCGCTGTCACGGACCGCCGCCGCGGCCCACCGGAACTCGTCCGCCCACTGCGGGCGGCGCAGGAACCGGGTGTCCCAGTCCGAGGTGGTGAAGACCGAGCCGGAGCCGACGAGCCGGCGCGGGAAGCCGTACGACAGCGCGAGCACCCCGGCCAACGCCGAGGTGGCCAACACGACGACCACCGCCCCAGCAGCCACCGACCGTCGCCGAGGGCCAGCCGTGCCCGTTGTGCGGCTGGCGTGGCGGCGCAGGAGCGCGTCCAGCCACAGCCCGGCGAGCGGCACGGCAAGCACCAGGGCGTAGAGCAGCAGCCGGTTGCCCCACGGCTGCCACTTGATCATCGAGGCGTGCAGCAGGACGGTAGCCAGCACCACCACCGCGTACGCGCGCAGCGGCCCCGCCTGATCGCTGTCGATCCGGCGTGGCCGGGCCAACGCGACCACCGCACCGATCAACGCCAGCGCCCCGGCGACCGGGAACGCCACCCGGTCCTCGTCGGGGTACCAGGCCGGTTCCGGGAAGTTCTCCCGGCCGAAGGTGATCGCCCGGTCCTGGGGGTCGACGCCTATCGCGTCCGCCCCGCCGATGATCGCCTTCCCGCCGAGCTGACGCAGCGGCGCCAGCGGCGTGTCGAACGCGGTGTGCCCGATCCGCAGCGCATTGACCAGGATCGACGGCGGATCGTGCCGCTCCATCGGGATCGACTCACGCAACCGGGGCGGGCCCAGCGGATGCCCGAACTCGGCGGTCACCCGAGCCAGGAACGGGCCGACCACCACGGCCGCCACCAGCATGATCAGCACCGAACCGCAGAGAACGCGCCCCACCTGGGCGACCGGTCGGGACGTGCGCACCTCGCCGGCCGGGTCGGGGTGAACAGTCGGCACCTCGCCGGCCGGTGCCCTGGTGGTCAGGGCCAGCCGAAGCTGCGCCAACCCCCAGAGCACAAGCAACGGACCCACCGCGATCAGGCCACTGGTCTTCGTCACCGCGGTCAGCCCGGTAGCCGCACCCAACCCGAGCAGGGCACCCCAACCGGTCCGCTGGCGCAGCCCGTCGAGCACCAGTGTCGCCGCGCAGGCCACCCATGCCGCACAGACCAGATCGGTCTGCGTGCTTGTCGCCTGCAGCACCACCATCGGCGTGGTCGCCAGCACGAACGCGGTGATCAACTGGGCCCGCCGGCCGCCGCCGAGCTGTGCGGTGATCCGTGCGGCCACCAGCAGGCAGAGCACCCCGGCGGCCCACTGCACCAGGTTGTACAGGTGGTCCCCGCCGGTCAGGAGGCGTAGGTGCAGCAGCAGATACTCGGCACCGGGCGGGATGGTCACCTGCCGGTGGATGGCGGTCGGCCAGAAGTCCAGGTCGCCCTGGGCCACCCAGTGCTCCACCTTCGGCAGGTGGTACGTCTGCGAGTCGAAGTTGTTCGGCTCGGCCAGCAGCGCGACAAGCAACTCCACCAGGACCAGCCCGCCGACCGTGCCGGCGAGCAGGCGTTCACCCCGACCCGCCGTACGCCAGGCGTCGACCGCCCTGGCGAGCAGGCCGCCGCGTACCCGACCGACCTGGTCCGGGTCGGGCCCGGCCCGGCCGACGACGGCGGTCGGCGCGGACGGCTCCGGGCCGACGCCGGCGGGCACCGCCGCGCCGACCGGCACCGGCCGGGGCGCCGCCGCGGCCTGGTGCGCGGGAGCGGCGTCGCGGCGCCGGCGCAGCCACGCCGCCGCCGCGCACGCGAGCAGGAAGAGCAGCCAGGCGGTGACGAACGCCGGCCGGGTCAGCGCGTGCGCCGCGCCGAGCACCTCGACGACGAGCACCGCGTACGCCCCGCTGAGCAGGGCGGCGCGCACCACGGCGAGCCGCAGCGGCGCCACCCCGGCGGCCCTGCGCGGCCTCGTCACGACGGTGAGCAGGAGCACCGCGGCGGCGGGTACCACCGCGAGCAGGGAGCCGGCAGCCGACATGGCGGGAAGTAAACACCATTGGTCTGGGACCGCCACGCCGACTGCCCGTCGGTGGCGGCATACGTCGGGCTGACCAGCCAGGCTAGGCTATGCCCGACGTGTCGTCGCCACCGTGGAGATTCCCGTGAAGCTCTCGATCCTGATGCCGGTCTTCAACGAGGAAGAACGCATCGCGGATGCCCTCAAGCAGGCATTGGCGGTGGACTATCCCTGCGAGATCGAGCTTGTCGTCGTCGACGACGGGAGCCGGGACGGCACCGGCGAGGTCCTCGGTCGCGCCGACGACGCACGCCTCCGGGTCATCACCCACCAGCGCAACGCCGGTAAGGGTGCCGCCATCAAGACGGCCGTCGACAGCGCGGAGGGCGACTACATGGTCATCCTCGACGCCGACCTGGAGTACGACCCGCAGGACATACCCAAGCTGCTCGACCCGGTGCTCGACGGGCGCGCCACGGTCGTCTACGGCAATCGCACCTTCGGCAGCCACAGCGCCTACAGCTTCTGGTACGTGATGGGCAACAAGGGCGTCACGATGGCGGCCAACGTGCTGTTCAACTCGTACATCGGTGACCTGGAGACCTGCTTCAAGCTGATGCCGGTGGCGCTCTACCGGTCGCTCGAGGTGCGCTCGCGCGGCTTCGGCATGGAGGCCGAGGTGACCGGCAAGCTGCTGCGCCGCCGGATCCGGCCGTACGAAGTGCCGATCAGCTACCGGGCACGTGGCCGGGAAGAGGGCAAGAAGATCACCTGGAAGGACGGCGTCGAGGCGATCTGGATCCTCGGTCGCGAGCGCGCACGTCGCCGTCCCGCCACCTCATCCGCGCGTTGAGCCCAGGAACGCGCTGATCGACAGCCGCAGACCGGCGGCGTCCAGGCCGTGCCACCGGGTGTGGTCGGCCGGGCTGCCGTACCGTCGCAGGTCCGTCTGACCCACTCCGAGCGCGAGCAGCCGGTGCGGCAGGTCCGCCATCGCCCGGCAGACGACGGCGCTCGACGTGCCCGCCAGGTACGGCTCGACGAGCACCACCTCGGTCCCGGCGAGCGCCCGTAGCCCTGCGGTGTCGAACGGCCGGGGCGTGTGGGTGTACGCGACGGTCACGTCCATCGCCTCGGTCGCCGCCAACGTGGCGTCGAGCATCGGCCCGACGGCCACCACAAGTGGCGCGTTGATCCCGCCCTGCCGCAGCACCCGTAGCCGGCCCGCGTCCGGGTGCGCCTCGGCGTTGCGCTGCTCACTGAGTCGCAGGTAGACCCGGTCGTCACTTGTCGCGGCGTGCCGGAGCAGCGGCGCGACCTCGTCCGGGTGGCCGGGCACCCGCACCGTCCAGCCGTCGCCGAGAGAGTCGAAGAGCGCCACGTCCCCGGGTGACTGGTGGGTCCGACCCTCCGCCGACCCGTCGTACGACGCGCCGATGCTCACCAGGACCGCGCCCACGCCCTGATGGCCGAGATCCAACTTGATCTGCTCGTACGCCCGGTCCACCAGGAACGTCGCGTACGAGTGCACGATCGGGCGCAGGCCGGTCAGGGCGAGCCCACCGGCCACACCGATCATCAGTTGTTCCCGGATACCGACGTTGAGCACCCGGTCCGGGTGCCGTCGACTCGCCGGAGCGAACTGCCTGGCCGAGATGTCGGCCACGACAAGTGCGGTACGCGGGTCCTCGTCGAGAAGCGCCGTGGTGCTGTCGGTGAAGGCGGCACGCATGGCGGTCATCCCTCGCTCTCGATGCGGGCGACCACCAGGTGTGGCCGCCGTGGGCGGTGCCCGGTCAGCGCCCGGTGCAGGGCGGTGTGGTCCCGGCCGTCGACGGTGTCGGCGGTCCAGCCGTTGACAGTGAAACGGCTGGCGATGCCACCGGACCAGCCGTGGGTGGCCGAGGAGTTGTCGACCACGACCGCGGTGAGGCTCTCCAGGCCGGTCGCCCCGGCGTACGCGATCGCCTCGTGGTTGGATCCCTCGTCCAGTTCGGCGTCGCCGAGCAGCACGTACACCCGGGGTGTGAGCAGCCCCTGGGCCCGCAGGCCGAGGGCGGTGCCGACGGCCAGTCCGAGCCCGTGACCGAGCGAACCGGAGCCGATCTCGACCCCGGGCACCAGCCGCCGGTCCGGGTGGTGGCCGAGCCGGCTGTCCGGCCCGGCCAGGTCGTCGAGCCAGGCGTCCGGGATGAAGCCGTGCGCGGCGAGCACCGCGTAGTAGGCGGCCGGCCCGTGGCCCTTGGAGAGCAGGAACCGGTCCCGCTCCGGGTCGTCGACGGTGTCGGGGGTGACCCGCAGCACCCGGTCGTAGAGCACCTGGAGCACGTCGATGGTGGAGTGCGCGCTCGGTGCGTGTTTCTCGTCGCCGGTCAGTCGTCGGATCAGCCCGGGGAGCCGGGACCCCGTGTCGGTGCGCAGTGTGGTGGTCATGCCACTACTGTGTGACTTGAAGTGCACTTCAACTCAAGGACCTGGTGATGCAGGATCTACTGACGATCGGCGAGCTGTCCGCCCGCTCCGGCGTGGCACCGTCGGCGCTGCGCTACTACGAGCGACTCGGGCTGATCCGCGCCGACCGTACCGGCGGCAACCAGCGCCGGTACGCCCGCGCCGAGCTGCGCCGGGTCGCCTTCATCCGCATCGCCCAGCAGGTCGGCGTCTCGCTCGACGAGATCCGGGCGGCGTTGGAGTCGCTCCCCGAGGCCCGCACGCCCAGCCCGCAGGACTGGGCGCGGCTCTCCGCGACCTGGCGTGCCCGGTTAAACGAGAAGATCCGGCTGCTCACCAACCTCCGCGACGACCTGGACGGCTGCATCGGCTGTGGCTGCCTGTCCCTGCAACGCTGCACGCTCAACAACCCGGGTGACGCGCTGGCCGGCGAGGGGCCGGGCGCGCGCCTGATGCTGCCCCGGCCGACGGACGACACGCTCGTCTGACTGTCGGCGCGCTCGGCCGGCGGCCCGCCCTCTCACCCGCGCGTGAGCAGCACCTTGCCGAAGTGGTCGTTCGACTCGACGAGCCGGTGCGCCGTCGGCGCCTCGCTCATCGGCACCCGCCGGTCCACGATCGGCCGCACCGTGCCGGCCTCGATCAACGGCCACACCTCGTCCCGTACGCCCTGGACGATCTCCGCCTTCTCGGCGATCGGCCGGGAGCGGAGCGACGTCGCAGCGACACTCGCCCGCTTGGTCAGCAGCGCGCCGAGATCCAACTCGGCCTTCCGCCCACCCTGCATCCCGATCACCACCAGACGGCCGCCGGTGCCCAGCGCGGAGACGTTCCGGCCCAGGTAGGACGCGCCCATGATGTCCAGGATGACGTCCGCGCCCCGACCGTCGGTGGCCCGTCGGACCTCCTCGACGAAGTCCTGCTCCCGGTAGTCGATCGTGAGGGACGCGCCCAGCTCACGTAGCCGGGAGTGCTTGGCCTCCCGGGCGGTGGTCAGGACCGTCGCGCCGAGGGCCGCCCCGAACTGGACCGCGAAGGTGCCGATCCCACTGCCCCCGCCGTGCACCAGCAGCGTGTCACCCGCGCCGAGCCGACCCACCTGGATCAGGTTCGACCAGACCGTGCAGGCCACTTCCGGCAGCGCCCCGGCGTCCACCGGGTCGCAGGCCGGCACCGGCAGCAACTGCCCGGCCGGGACCGCGACCCGCTCGGCGTACCCCCCGCCGGCCAGCAGCGCGCACACCTGCTGGCCGACCGCCCACCCGGCGACCTCCGACCCGACCTCGGTGATCACCCCGGAGCACTCCAACCCGGGGTACGCGGGTGCGCCCGGCGGCGGCGGGTAGTGCCCCTGCCGTTGCAGCAGGTCGGCGCGGTTGACCCCGCTGGCCCGCACATCCACGATCACCTCGTCGGGGCCCGGCTCGGGGTCGGGCACCTCGGCCCACACCAGCGCGTCGGGTCCACCGGGCTCGGGAATGGTGATGGCTCGCATGGGCCCAGTCTTCCCGATCTCGTCGGCTGTCGCAGGCGCACCCGGCAGCCCACAGTGGACAGCCCGAATGGCCTGGTCGCCGCGTTCGGGGAGGGACGCCGGGCCGTCCGACGGGAGCCGTGGCAGACTATGCGTGGCCGTACGCCCGCGGGTGGCGGCCCAGGAGGGTTCGCCTAGTGGCCGATGGCGCTGGTCTTGAAAACCGGTAAGGCAGCGATGTCTTCGTGGGTTCGAATCCCACACCCTCCGCCCTCTGGACAGCAAAAACGCCCCCTGACCAGCGCGAACGCTGGCGGGGGGCGCTTCTGCGAATGGCGAGTCAGTCTCACTTCGTCCCGTTCGGGGCCGCCGCGTCTCACTCGTCGTGGCAAATGGGCGGCAAAGTTTCGTCGGCCGGTCGACCGCTCTCCTGCTGGTCGGGAGTGGCTAGCGCCGCCTCGATCCGCTTCCGTGCCGCCTCGTCCTGACCAGATGCACGAGGCGTAGACCTTGAGCAGGACGTGCACGCTGTGCCCTGCCCACTCGGCGACCTGGGTAGCCGGTACACCAGCGTTCAGCCAGAGCGACACCGCAGCCGCCGAGCTGAATCTTGGCGCTACCGCCGATGCCGATGGTTATAAGCCAGCCATGTGCTCGCCCTCTGCGCTTTCTTAGCCGCCCTCTCCACGGAGTGCGATGCGTGCTGCGACGAGCTGCGAATGTACGGCCTCGGCCGACATGTTCCACTTCTCACTGCCCATTCTGCGCGGAATCGTGAATGCTGCCCCGCTCACTCGATCTCCACTAATAAGACCACCTCGGACTAGAAATGGCTGAAACTGTTGTGGTTGAGGTGGCACGAGCGCTGCGAGCAAATGACGGTCCTTATGGGCTACAACACGAATATCAAGGCCCTCGATGGCGGGTACTACTCGGTGCTTGACTACTTCCGTGTATGAGTCGACATTCAGGGAGCCAGGAGTGCAGCCATGGCACGCGGAAATCGTATCCTGCCCCCCGCTGTCCTTGCGTGTTGAGAGACCAACAACCAGCAAGCCTCCAGTTTCAGAGTTCGCAAAAGCTGCAAGATCAAGTGCGAGCTCATGTTTTTGGCGATCATTTTCGAGTCCGTATCCCTTCTGCTTCACCTCAAGCCACTGCGACTCCGGTTGACCAAGCAAGGCGTCAGGCATGCCGGATACCACGAGCGCAAATGCGCCGGCAGGTGAGCTTGGTGTGATTGCGTCGTTGGCGATCAGGTTTTCGAATATGCGGCTAAGTGCGATAAGTTGACCAACTCTGTTGTCATTCGGGAAGGTCGCCCTGAAGTCCAGCCAGGGTGGTTCGTCGCCAACGCCTCCGTGGTACGCAATCTCTAGCAGTTTGCCGCCATGGGATTTCAGAAGAGGTTCGATCGCTGTGAGCGATTTCGCCCTGTCAGTCGACGCCGGATACTGGTATTGCGGGTCAAAGATCAAGCCCCACTTTTCCCAATACGCGAAGGTGTCATACCGGGTCGAAAAGGGCCGCCAAGCGTTCGGCTGATCGTATTCAGATTGGACCGTCAGGCTGACCTCCCCTTGTGGAGCGTAGGAGAGGGTTTGGTTGATCTCGGCGAATGCCTCGGCAAGATCGCTCATCACAATATCCTTGGCAGCGTCAAATCCGCACTCGAACTCGTGATTTTTCTTGTTGAACGGTTCAATAACGCCATGTGGGGTAACCAGCGCATTGTCTGAGCTACTCCATGTCACGGATCTAGTCACTGCTTTACAGTGCAGTGCGGCCGGCAGGAGCGCAATAAGTAGGCGGAGGGTCTAGGGCGACTACCGCCCTCGTCGCGCCAGCCCTCGCCGGATCGGTCAGGCGTTCTTGGTGGGTCGGGAGTCGCTTTCGCATCCTGAACCACCTCCAGGCCGCCTCGTCTCGACCGTTGATGGATAAGGCGTAGACCTTGAGCAGGACGTGCGCGGCCCGGTGCACCCGCCCTGCGCCGGTGCGCCATTAGCGGGCCATTACGCGCGGCCGGGCCAGGTCACTCCAGGCTACGAGAACGGTTGCCGGGCTGGTAACAGTGCTGACTGCGAGCTGATCTTGTACGGTTCCTAAGCTGACAGTGCGGGTCCGCAGAGCCGCCAGGGTAGATCTCTGCTGCTCCGCAGGCCGTTTCGGCAAATCAGCGGCATCCGGCCAAGCAGGATGACCGTTCGTGCTGGTCAAGCGGCTACGAGCGACGCCGAGCGTAATCCGCTCGGCTTCCCGGAAGTCGGGGTGTCCTGTGTTCAGGGATGCCCCGATATCACTGAACGCGAGTCGATCATCTGCGTCGAGGCTGCGCGGCGGGCGGCGCGGGCATCGACGGGTGCCTCATTGCGGCGTACGGTCGGGGTACACGATGTACCCGACACGGCGAGGTGCCTCATGGCGGATCAGCAACTCACTCCCGGCCAGCGCGTCGAGCGGCTTCGTCGAGCCGCCGGCCTGTCTCGCGAACAGCTCGCCGGCCTTGCCGGACTGTCGCCAACCACCATCAAGTTCGTGGAGAACGGGCGTCGGAGCTTGACGCTGCGGGCCGCCCAGCAGGTCGCTCCGCACCTCGGCGTACGTGACCTTGGTGATTTGTTCGGGCCGCAGGTGACCCTCTCCCTCGATGGCCGACCCAGCCACCCCGCGATCGGCGATGTCCGTCGGGCGTTGACCTCCTGGCACATCTCCGTCTCTGGTGAGCCGGAATCCCCCGACTATCTGCGCGGCGCTGTCGACTCCGCGTGGCAGACCTGGCACACCTCTCGGCATCAGCGCACCGAGGTCAGCGTCATCCTGCCCGGGCTGCTCGAAGCCACTCAGCGAGCGGCCCGGCTGCATACCGGCGACGACCGGCGTGACAGCCTCGCTCTGCTCGCCCAGGCGCATCACCTCGCGCAGGCTTACCTTGCCTGGCACGGTGACCGCGAGCTGTGTTGGCTGACCGTCGACCGCGGTATGGCAGCGGCCCTCGACGCTGACGACCCCCTCGCCATCGCCCAGTCCACCTGGTACGCGGCGCACCTGCTGCGCGCCGTCGGCCGGGGCGACGAGGCGTTGGAGCGTCTGCGGGAGGCTCGCGGCCTGATCGAGCCCCGAGTCGCCGATGGTGGCAGCGAGTGGGCCGAGATGCTGGCCGACCTGCATCTGTGTATGGCACTGACGCGGGCTCGTACCGGCGACCAGGGCGCCTGGTCCGACTGGGATACCGCCCGTCGAGTGGTGGAGCAGGCCCTACCGACCGGTTTCGTCGGTCTTCGTACCCGGGTGTCGCGGCCGTTGGTCGACGTGTACGCGGTCATGTGCGCGGTCGACCTGGGCGATCCTGACGAGGCGCAACGGCGGGCGCACTCGCTCGACCCGGCGTCGATCCCGTCGACTGAACGGCGGGGCCGGCACTACGTGGAGTTGGCTCGCTCTGCCGACCTGGAAGGGGCACCGGAGGCGACGCTTCACCTTTTGGGCCTCGCGGAGTCCACCTCTCCCGAGACGGTCCGATACTCACCAGCGGCTCAGGAGTTGGCGGGCCGGCTGTCCAGGGAGGCGCCGGCCGCCATCCGCGCCGAGGCGATCCAACTGGAGAGCAGGATCGCGGTGCCAGAGCTGTAGGGGTACCTCCTGTCGCTGGGTACGCCGCGTACCCTGCACGCCCCCCATCGCTGCCTAGCGTGTTCCCACGATCGCAGTAAGTGTGCGGCTATCGCCTCCGGTTGGGGCGCTAGCCGCCGCGAGACGGGAGGGCGCAGCAATGATCTGGCCGTTCAACCTGCTCCGTCGGCAAGCTAGGCGACTGGCGGCTTCCGTACCGCTCGGTGCTACCGGCCCGGCGATCCAACGCGCGGAGCAGGAAGCTGCCCGGGACCGGTTGTTGGCTCAAGCTCGGCGTCACTCCGCCGGCAATCGCGACGGCGGTACTGGTCGATGATGGGCGAGGTCCCCACCACTGTCAGAGCGGCCGTGGATGCCCGATCAGTGCAGTGCCAACGGGCTGCCGCCGTCTTGGCGAGCCGCCTCGCCGACCAACACATCCCGCGTCGGCCCGAGTGGACATGTCGTAGTTGCGAGCAGGACACGCCGTGGCCCTGCGCTCCCGCCCGAGTGCGGCTGTCCGAGGCGTACGGCGGTGACCGGGTTGGCCTGTCCATGTACCTGGGCAGTTTGCACGTGGTGGCGGTGACCGAATTGCCCGCCGTCCCTGCGGCCGAACTGTTCGAGCGCTTTGTACGGTGGGCGCGTTGAGCGCCCCGGTCACTCCGGCGGGTCTGCGGCCCGCCGGTCCTCGCGGATCGTCTCTTCGGCCAGTCGCTCGACCGCGCGTCGGCGTTCCCGGGCGAGCGACTGCTCGTCCGGCTTGCGGAGCGCGGTGACGACGGCGACCAGGAAGTCGCGCCAGATGTTCAAGAATTTCCCCCGTGGACGTCGCGGCGATGATCATATCCGCGCGGGCGACTCCGGACAGTGCCCCAACCGGTCGTCGGCAGCCCCGGAACGGGGTAAGAAGGGGCTGATATCTCCGCACACCGGAAGGACGCGTTCTGATGACCCTGGAACGACCGATCGCCCCGGACCCGTACGAGCTGCTGCCGACGTTGCCCTCGTTCACGCTGACGAGTGACGACGTGCAGAACGGTGAGCCGATGGACGCCCGGCACGCGCATGGCAGCACCGGGGGTGACAACGTCTCGCCGCAGCTCACCTGGTCGGATTTCCCCGCCGAGACGAAGAGCTTCGCGGTGACCTGTTACGACCCCGACGCACCGACCGGCAGCGGTTTCTGGCACTGGGTGCTCGTGAACGTGCCGGTCGAGGTCACGCAGTTGCCGAGCGGTGCCGGTGGCGCGGCCGGCACGGACCTCGGTGGGGCGTTCTCGGTCCGCAACGACTACGGCGAGCAGGGTTACGGCGGGGCGGCTCCGCCGCCCGGCGACCGCCCGCACCGGTACGTCTTCGCGGTACACGCGGTGGACGTCGACCGGCTGGACCTCACCCCGGACGCCAGCCCCGCCTACGTCGGCTTCAACCTCACGTTCCACACCCTGGCCCGAGCGGTGATCCGCCCGACCTACCAGATCAAGGAGTGATCCGTACCCCGCGATCTTGCGCTTGACCATGAGGGTGAGTGCAAGATCGCGGGGTGGTCGGGTCAGGACGGGACGCGGGCCACGGCGAAGACCGACTGGCCGAACGGGGGGCGGACGAGCTGCTCGGCGGCCTTGGTGGCGGGCAGGACGACGGTGTCGTACACCTTGACCATCGGGCCCTCCTTCGGCATCAGCCGGAAGACCTTGGTCGCCATGAAGTAGCCGATCAGCCCCAGCGCGTTGGCGTAGTGCATCTTCTCGACGGTCAGGCCGGCCTCGGTCATCGCCGCGTGCAGGGTCTTCTTCGTGTAGCGGCGCACGTGCCCGGTGGCGATGTCGGCCGGGCCCATCGCGAACTGGAACGCCGGCACGATGATGACCACGGCACCGCCGGGTCGGACCAGGTCGCGCATGCTGCTCAGCGCGCCCACGTGGTCCTCGATGTGCTCCAGGACGTTGTACGAGACCGCGGCGCTGTAGTCGCCCCGGTCGTTGTGCGGCAGCAGCATCTGCCGGACGTCGATGTTCGGCCGGTCGGCGAGGCGCTCCTTGAGCTGCACCAGCCGGTCCGGGTCGGCCTCGGTCGCGGTGAACCGGGGCAGCAGCTCGGACCACTCCAGCGCGTAGTCACCGAGGCCGCTGCCGATCTCGATCGGGTCGTCGCCGAGGTACGGCACGGCCAGCTCGATGAACCAGCGACGGTGGTTGACAGCGGTCGCCAGGCCTTCCAACACCTCGGACTGAACGCGCTGATCCCCAGTGATTTCTGCCATGCGTCGATTCCTCACGATATGAACTCGACCCGTGCCTGGACCGACAGAGTGAATCATCCGCTGGGACGGCAGAAGAATCGGGGCATCGGGGGTGGCCGAATTGTGGTCGGGGGTAGGTTCGTGATCGGCGGTCGGCGAACCCGGCACATAGTACGGCAGTACCCCGAAACATGTCACGGCAGCGCCATGCCCTGACTACCCTGTGAATTGTCATGACTACTCCTGAGCCGGATCCGCCCAGCGGCAGCGACGGTCCGGCTGTCGCGCCGTCGGCGCAGGAGGAGCAGGGTCGTGTTCAGTCTTCCCGTTGGGGGAAGTGGGCCGATCTGGTTGCCGTGTCGAGCTTCGTGGTTGTCGGCCTGTGGGTTACCGCTCGCCTCTGGTTGGACCCGGGCAGTGGCGTACGGGACAACCGGTCCGATCAGTCGCAGTTCGAATGGATGATGGCGCACGGTGCGCGAGTCGTCACACAGTTTGCGTATCCGTTCCATTCCAATCAGATGAACGTCCCGGACGGCGTCAATCTGATGGCTAATACGTCCGTATTATCCATTTCGTTGCCACTGACGCCCGTCACCCTGCTCCTGGGGCCGAGAGTGGCGTTCCTGGTCTTTCTCACCGCCGGCATGATTGCCACCGCCACCGCCTGGTATTTCGTGCTCTCCCGGGTCCTGATCGGCAGCCGCGGGCCGGCGTGGCTGGGTGGTGGCTTCTGCGCGTTCGCGCCGGCCATGGTGTCGCACGCCAACGGGCACCCGAACATCGTGTCGCAGTTCGTCGTCCCGTTGATCATCTGGCGGACCCTGCGGCTCGGCGAACCGGGCCGCTGGCTGCGCAACGGGGTGCTCCTCGCGCTCGTGATCGTCTGGCAGGCGTTCCTCAACCTGGAGATCCTGCTGATGACCGCGATCGGGCTCGGCGTGGTCGTCGGCGTGCTCGCCCTCGGTCGTGCCGAGCTACGCTCGCGGGCCCGGTCCTTCCTCGCCGGCCTCGCCGTCGCCGCCGGCGTCGCCGCGCTGCTGCTGGCGTACCCCCTGTACGTGCAGTTCTTCGGACCGGACGCGTACTCCGGGCTGTCCCGGCTGATCCGCGGCTACTCAAGCGACCTGGCGTCGTTCGTCGCGTACTCCCGGGAGTCACTCGCCGGTAGCCCGCGCACCGCCGCGGGCCTGGCCAAGAACCCGACCGAGGAGAACAGCTTCTTCGGCTGGGCGTTGGTGGTGCTGGTGGTCGCCCTGGTCTGGTGGTTGCGGCGCTCGGTCGTGGTGCTCGCGCTGGCGGCGCTCGGGCTGCTCTTCGCGGTGCTCTCGCTGGGCCGGGAGGTCCGCTTCGACAACCGGGGTACGGGGGTGCCGGGCCCCTGGGCGGCGCTGGAGAACCTGCCGATCCTGCACTCGGTGGTGCCGACCCGGTGGGCGTTGGCGATCACCCCGATCATCGGGTTGCTCCTCGCCTACGGCGCCGAACGTGCCCGCGAACTGGCCGGCTCCCACCCGGGCGCCAGGGGGCAGGTCCGTTTCGTCACCGCGACAGTGCTCACGATGGCCCTGTTGCCGATCGTCCCCACTCCGCTGCCCGTGGCCCACCTCGATCCGGTCCCCACCTTCGTGACGAGTGGGGCCTGGCGTCCGTACGTGGCAGGTGGGCGCAGCGTGGTGACCCTGCCGTTGCCGGACACCACGTACGCCGAGCCGCTGCGGTGGGCGGCGGAGACCCGGCTGGACATGCCGCTGGCCCGTGGCTACTTCCTCGGTCCGGACACCCGCCCGAGCGCCGATCCCCCGCGCGTCGCGTTGTTCGGTGCGCCGCCCCGGCCCACCAGCAGCTTCTTCGCCACCATCAGGCGTACCGGGGCCGTGCCGCCGATCACCCCGCAGGCGCGGGTCCGCGCTGTCGACGACCTGCGCTTCTGGCGGGCGGGGGTGGTCATCCTCGGGCCGCACGAGCACGAGACCGCGTTGCGTCGGGGGATGACCGAGCTGACCGGGATCCAGCCGGTCCTGACCGGGGGTGTGTGGGTGTGGGACGTCCGGTCGTTCACCGACTGAGCCGACGAAGCTCTAACGGACGCAGCAGCCCTGGCAGACCTTCGGGCGGGGCAGGGTGAAGGCCAGGCAGCAGGTGCGCCGCTGCACGCTCGGCTCACCCGTCGGCCCCGGCACCAGCTCGACCAGGTCGGCCAGGTCGAGCGCGCCGAGCAGCGTGTCGATGCTCTGCACCGTCGAGCCGGGCAGGCCGTCGGCGGCCCGCAGGATGCCGTGCGCGATGCCGGAGGCGACCGAGCCGAGCAGCGTCCGGGTGCCCACCCGGACCTCCGACTGGATCGCCGTGATGAGCGGTGCGAGGTGCGCGTCGAGCAGTGCGGCGCGCAGCGCGGCCAGCAGCTCCGCCTCGTCGGCGACGACCCGCACCTCCGGCAGGCCGGCGAGCGCCAACGGGTCGTTGGGCAGCACCGCGACGGTGGTCCCGCGACGCAGGCCCATGGTGAGCAACGGCCGGTGGTCCTCGAAGTGGATCAGCACGTCGGACGGATCGACAAGCGGCACCCGTCGGGCGGAGGCCCAGCCGAGCACGACCGGCAGCGACGTCCAGTAGCTGTACGACTTCCAGGCAAGCGCCGCGCACGCGTGCGGGGTGCCACCCCAGCGGACGGCGGCGCCGCGCAGCAACTCCGGCAGCCGACTGCCGTCGATCAGGGTGGTGGCCGGCGCCCAGCCGAACTCGTCGTCGACCACCAGGCCCCGGGCGAGCCCGGGAACGTCGTCGGTGCCGAACATGGCCCGGAGCGCCGCGGTGACGGGGGCGAGCGGCGTGGTGACGGCATCGCGCCTCGGCATCACCGCTGTCACCTGAGTCATCCCCCGTCCGCGTGACCGGGAACGTACCCCGGCGGACGGCCAGCGCCGTCCTGAGCTAAGGCTAGCCTAACCAGAGTCGCAGGTCTAAGGGAAGCCTCACCTTGGTCTGACCGGGGAGGCCCAGGTCACCGGCTATCGGTGCGCGGGCGCTCCGCGTTCCGCCTACTACCCGCCGTGAGTGCCGAGAAACAGCGCCGCACGATTGACGGTGGTCGGTGGATTGTCAAGCAGTGTGTCGAAAAGATGCCACTTGCGTGTGTGCTCACGCACAGAACGTGAAACTTAATACCCCGGCCGCGAGGAAGCTGATGACGACCTCACCCCTCGAACGGGCTGCCGACTCCTTCGCGGCCGAACTCGCCAGGCAACGGACCGGGCGCGGGCTGTCCAAGAAACAACTGGCCGTCCTCATGGGGTTCGACCCGTCGTACGTGAGCCACGTCGAAGGGCGCCGGCACCGCCCCACCGAGGACTTCGCCCGCCGGGCCGAGGCGGTCCTGGAGGCCAACGGCGCGATCTGGCAGCGCTTCCGGGAGTACGACGACCTGCGGCACGCCCGCGCCGGCCAGCCGCACCGCGAGCAGCACCTGCCCGGACAGTGGCTGCCGCCCGGCACCGGCCTCGTCGTGGAACGGGAACTCGCCACCCTCACCCACACCGACGAGGGTTACCGCTGCATGATCCACCGTGAGCTGTACAACGCCGGGACCGAGCCGGTTACCCGTTACCTGATCCGGGTCGCCGTCGACCGCTACCCGAACGATCCCGGCCGCTCCAACCGGCACCACCGCGAGCACCAACTCACCTTCGCCGAGCTGCAACTACAGGGCCGCCGAGACGACGGCAGCGGCGACCCGGAGCCGATGCACTGGCGGGCCAAACACGACCGGGACGCGTTCAAGGAAATCTGGCTGCTCTTCGAGAACGGGGAACGGCGCTTCCCGCTCTATCCGGGCGACCGGGCCACCATCGAGTACGCGTACAGCGTCGGGCACGAGAAGTGGGGCCCCTGGTTCCAGCGGGCCGTCCGGCTACCCACCCGACAACTCGCCGTACGGCTGGACCTGCCCGTGGCGCTCGACCCGCAGGTCTGGGGCGAGGAAACCTCGCTCTCCGCGGAGGAGGGCCCGCTGCGGACGGCACCGCAGCGCCACGACGAGGGTGACCGGGCGATCTACGAGTGGCAGACCGACGACCCGCCGCTGAACGCCCGCTACCGGATGCAGTGGCGCTTTCGCGCCCGACCGGAAACCGAACCGGACAACGCGCCCGGCGCTGTCCGGGTGCGACCCAGCGACCGCATGCGCGGCCTCGGCATCGTGCAGCGCGGCGACGACCTGCTCCGTCAGCGCGTCCGCCCGTTCGACCTGCCGGCGGAGGAGCAGGTCGCGCGCGACCTGGTCGACCGGCTCACCACGACGCTGGCCCGACTCGACGAACTGCACCCGTTCAGCAAGGGGGTGGGCGTCGCCGCCCCGCAACTCGGCATCGGCCGGGCGGCTGCCGTGGTGCGGCCCCCCGACCGGTCGGCGGAACCGGTAGTGCTGCTCAACCCCCGAGTCGTCGACGCCGACCCGGACACCGACGAGCAGTACGAGGGCTGCCTGTCTTTCTTCGATCACCGAGGTCTGGTGCCCCGGCCGCTGCGGCTGGACGTGGAGCACGCCCAGTGGGACGGCAGCCGGATCATCACCTCGTTCGAGTTCGGCATGGCTCGGCTCGTCGCGCACGAGATCGACCACCTGGAGGGCCGGCTCTACGTCGACCGGATGGCACCCGGCGTGCCGCTGGTGCCGGTCGAGGAATACCGCGAGACCGGCCACCCCTGGCGCTACTGACAGGCGAGGGACCGGGGCGCGTGCCCCAGGGGGCAGGGGCACGCGCCCCGGTGTGGGGGGAGGAACGTCTAGAGGTCACCGAAGGTGTCGTAGCGGATGTGCGGCGGCGGCACCTCGTCCGCGGCGAGCACCCGCAGCGTGGACCGGACCATCCGGGCCGAGCCGGAGACGTAGCAGTCGTGCCCGGTCCACGGGCCGTACCGGGCCACCACCTCCGGGATGTCGCCCAGCTCACCGTCGAAGTCCGGCTCGTCGCTGCACGCCGCGGTGACCGACAACCAGGGGTGTGCGGCGACCAACTCCTGCAACCCGGCCAGGCCGTACAGGTCCGCCGCCTGCCGGGCACCGTAGAAGACATGCACCCACCGGGTGCGGTTGAAGGTGGTCAACTCCTCGACCAGCGCCTTGATCGGTGCCAGGCCGACCCCGCCGGCCACGCAGAGGATGTCCCGTTCCGAGGAGCGGTCCAGGGTCATCGACCCCATCGGCGCCGCCAGGCGGAGCAGGTCACCCGGGCGCACCCGACGCACCAGCGCACCGGACACCCAACCGGCTCCCGGCGACCGGACGTGGAACTCCAGCACGTTGTCGTCGTTCGGCGCGTTCGCCACCGAGTAGTTCCGCCACTCCCGGGGGCGGTGGCGCGGCACCTCCAGGCTGACGTACTGCCCAGCCTGCCAACGCAGTGGATGCTGCAACGCCTGGCAGGTCAACACGGCGGTGTCCGGGCCGTAGCGCTTGTGGGTCAGCACCTCGGCGTGCCAGAACGGCGGGCCGTCGTCGTCCGCCGCCCCGGCCACCATCAGGGCGGCGACCGCCTCGTACGCCTCCCGCCACGCCTGGTCGTACTCCAGGTTCCAGCCTTCGCCGGCGACGCGGCGCAGCGCGTCCAGCAGCGCCGTGCCCATCGTCGCGTAGTGCCGATCGTCGACGTGGTACTTCCGGTGGTCGCGACCCAGCGACCGCAGGAACTCGGCGAAGCTCTCCGGGTCGTCGACCGTGTGGATCGCCGTGATGATCGCTTCCAGCAGCCGGTCGCCCTGGCCGGTCATCTGCACCGGGAAGAGGTGCCGCAGGGCGGGGTCGAGCAGGAACATCCGCGCGTAGAAGTGCCCGGTCAGGCGGGCCCGATCGTCCTCGACCAAGGTCCAGCTCTCCTTCAGCAACCGTGCCAGGTTGTCCACGGGGCGCTCCTCCTCCAGTCGGCAGCGGATCGGGCGCCCATAGAATCTCCACGGAGAGTGTCGACTGGTCGCACAGAATGTGCGATCGGCTCATGCTGGCCGGTCGGCCGTGCCACCGACGTCGCCCGTCGGGCAGAGTGGTGCGGTGACCGTTGAGCTGACCCGCCCGGTGTCCCGCCGCCTGCTGGGCACCGAAACGCTGCTGGTCCTCGGCCTGTCCCTCGGCCAGTCGGCGGTCTACGCCGTGGTCTCGATCATCGCGAAGCTGACCGCCGAGGGTCCGCTCTCCAAACAGACCGCCTCGCTGAACACGTCGGCATCGCCCCGGCCCTGGCTGGACCTCACCTACCAGCTCCTCGGCATCGTTTTCGCGCTGCTACCGGTGCTGCTCGCCGTACACCTGCTCAGCCGTGACCCCGGCGACCCGGCGCGGACCCTCGGCGTGGACGCCCGGCGGCCCGGCCAGGACCTGGCCCGCGGCGCCGGTCTGGCCGCGCTGATCGGCCTGCCCGGACTGGCCCTGTTCTTCGTCGCGGCCCAGCTCGGCCTCAACGCCACGCTGGTGCCGGCCGCGCTGCCGCCGGTCTGGTGGGCGGTCCCGGTGCTGATCCTCGCCGCCGTGCAGAACGCCGTGCTGGAAGAGGTGATCGTGGTCGGCTACCTGGTCACCCGGCTGCGCCAGCTCCAGTGGCGGCTCGCCGCGATCATCGCGGCCAGTGCGCTGCTGCGCGGCTCGTACCACCTCTACCAGGGCTTTGGCGCGTTCGTCGGCAACGCGGTGATGGGCGTGATCTTCAGCCTCTTCTACCTGCGTACCCGGCGGGTGCTGCCGCTGATCATCGCCCACACCCTGCTCGACGTGGTCGCCTTCGTCGGCTACGCGTCGCTGCCCAAGGAATGGTTCGACTGGCTCTGACGGGTCAGCGCCGGTAGGCGGCCACCGTCCGAGCGGCGAGCCGGTCGGCCGCCGCCGCGTCACCAAGCGCCGCCGCCAGCACCGCCGCGCCCGGCAGCAGCCGGGCCACCAGCCGCAACGCCACCCAACCGCCGGCCTGCGCGGTGAGCGGCGCGGCCAACCGCCAGGCCGCCTCCGCCGCCCGAGGCCAGGCGCCCTCGACCGGATCACCCGCCGTCTGCGCCGCAGTCAGGGCCTCCCGCGCGCTCGCCGAATCCGGGTGTACCTGGGTCAGCACCAGCAGCTCGACGGCCCGGTCGAAATGCGCCGGGTCCTTGCCGTACACCGCCGCCAGGTGCAACACGAGGTTCGCCTGCGTCCACAACACCGAGGCCAACTCGGCCAGCGGCGCGAAGAAACCAGCAAGCGCCGCGGTCGCCCCACCCGCGCCCGCCGCCCGCACGTACCGCCGGGTCACCAGCCGGGCCAGACCGTCCGCCGGAGCGTCCGGATACCTGTCGCGCAGCCGCGCGGCCCAGTCGGCCGCGCCGGGCCCGAGCGACCGCACCGCCGCCAGCGCCAACAACTCGGGCGCGAAGCCCGGGTGATCGAGCACGCGCGCGGCGACCGCCCGCAGCTCCGATTCCGGGGTACGCCCCAGAGCCGGCGCCGTGTTGCTGACCTGCGCTCCTACCGCAACGGGCTGCGGTGCCGGGGCGATTTCCGTGGCCCGGCGCGGGGTCGCCGCGTCCTTGGCCGGGGAGGCAGTGCGCCTGGCCGGGGTGGTGGCTTGCGTGGTCGGGTTGGCCGCCTTCTCAGCAGGAGCGGCCTTCTTGGTCGCGGCGGCTTTCCTGGTCGGCGCGGTCGTGCTGGCCGGGGTCGACGCCTGGCTGGTCGGGCTGGCCGGGGTCGGTGTCTGGCTGGTCGGGCTGTCCGTCGTGCTGGTCGCAGCGGGCACGGCCGGGGCTGTGGCTGACGACTTCGTGGCCTTCCGGGCGGTGGCCTTCGGGGCGGTGGCCTTCCGGGGGGTGCTACGGGCCGTCGGCGTGCGTGCCGACTTCGCGGCGGAGGGTTGCCGGCCGCCTGCGGGTCGGTCGGGCTGGTCGGCGGCCGGTGCGGACTCCTCGGGCGGGCCGGTTCGGTTGGCTGCGGGCCTGGGCTCCGTCGGCGGGCCGGCCTGGTCTGCGGCGGTTGTGGCTTCCCTGGGTGGGTCGGCCTGGTCAGTGGCGAGTGCGGCTTTCTCGGGTGGGCCGGCCTGGTCAGTGGCGAGTGCGGCTTTCTCGGGTGGGCCGGCCAGGTCTGCGGCGGGTGCGGCCTTTACCGGCGAGCCGGCCTGGTCCGCGGCAGGTCGGGCCTTCTCCGGGCCGGCCAGGTCTGGGGCGGGTGCGGCGTCCTCGGGTGCGGCGTCCTCGGGTGGGGCGCTCGGTGCGGGGGACGAGCGGACCGGCTGCCGAGGCAGGGGGCGGTCCGGCTCCGGAGGCTGGAAGATCACCGCCGGGGCGGGCTTGGCCCGTCGCGGACGCGGGCTCGCCGGAGCGGCTGCCGGCGGTGGCACCGTCTCCCCGGGCTGCTCGGCGGCGGTCGGCGGTGTGAAGGTGGGCCGCGGGGAGCGCCGGCGCGCTCTTTCAGCAGGCTCTCGACGGGTCGACTCGCTGGGCGGCTGCTCCTGCATATCGATGGAGCGTAGTCCGGATCACGCCGCCGCACAGCGCTGAAACACGGGGGCGGGCGGCCCTGGTGGGCGTACCCCGGAAGTCGTTTTGCTCCCGGCGGGTCGCGACCTGTATTCTCGGGCGCGGTGGTCTGCGGATCACCGGGGAGACTTCGCCTAGTCTGGTCTATGGCGCCGCACTGCTAATGCGGTTGGGGTCTTAAAGCCCCTCCCGGGTTCGAATCCCGGAGTCTCCGCGCGAAAGCCGGGTGTGTAGACTGGCTGAGCACGAGCGCCCGTAGCTCAATGGATAGAGCATCTGACTACGGATCAGAAGGTTAGGGGTTCGAGTCCCTTCGGGCGCACAGAGCAAGGAAAGCCCCCGACCAGCCAAAACGGCAAGGTCGGGGGTTCTTTCATGTCCGCCGGAATCAGGCTTCGAGCGGCGGTGGGAATGCCCAAGGACTTCCGACACCACATGCGGCGGGGTGCCCTGGGCGAGCATGAGCGATGCCCCAGAATGCCGAAGTTCGAGTCCGCAGGGACTTGAGCCGCAGGCACTGGATTCTTGCTGTAGTCGAGCGAGAGGAGCCCCTCGGCACGCGCGAATCATGGTGCTGAGCTTCGCTAGCCTCGGCACGTGATCTCCTACCGCGCTACCGCCCCCGCGGACCTCGACCGCGTGACTCCGTGGATCGTGACCGAGCCCGTTGGGTGGATCCCCGCCGACCGTTACCTGGCCGAACTGGCCGACGACATGTACCGGCCGGAATGGACATGGATCGCCGAGCACGACGGCGAGGTCGTGGGACGGGCATTGTGGTGGGGGCCGAAGGGCAGCCCGCATCCGGTCGCGCTCGACTGCCTCGACGTGGATCCAGCCGTGGGCGACCGTGCCGCCGTCGCCGCCGAGCTGATCAGGGCCGCGCTGGCCGGGTTCCCGGAGCCGGTGCAGTACATGATCAAGGTCGCCGGTGGCTGGCGTGACGATCCGGCCACCTTGGCGGCCGTGGAGTGGCGGCGGGCGGCGGCGCATGCGGCGGGCCTCACCCGGGAGGTGGAGCGGCTGCAGTTCGAGTGGGAACCCGCCGACGGGGTGCCCCCCGCGGCCGGCAGGCTGCGGTTCACCGAGGCCTCCGACGAGGAGTTCCTCGCGGTGTTCAGGAGAATCGCCGAGGGCAGCCTGGATGCCCAGACACGTGCGAACCTGGCCGCCAAGGGCGTGGACGCGACCGCGCGCGAAGACATGGACTTCTATCTGAGGGCGCCGGGCAAGCGGGAGTGGTGGCGGATCGCCTACACGCGCGAGGGCGAGGTGGCGGGCATGGCGATTCCCTCCGCGACTCCGTACAACGTGAACGTGGGCTATCTCGGGGTGGTGCCGGAGTTCCGCGGGCGCGGCTACGTGGACGAGGTGCTCGCCGAGATCACCCGCCTTCACGCGACCAACGGGGAATCGCGCATCACCGCCACCACCGACATGGGCAACGCGCCCATGGCGGCCGCTTTCGGTCGCGCCGGATACCGCAACACGGAGATCCGGATCAACCTTTCCAACGACGTCCAGCCCTAGACGAGGAAAGGCCGGTGCCGACAGTGCAACGCACGAGCTCGGACGGCCTCGCCGAAGCTACGGATCAGATGCTCTGGCTTGGCAGCCATACATGGGAGCCATCGGGGCGAACGGAGCCGGACGAGCCCGGACCGATCCAACTGCCGAGCGAGCGGCGACCGGGGATGCGCGGACGTTGCCGAACGGCTGCGGAGTGCCTATCGGGACCGGCGGCGTCGGTAGGTCATGATCGCGAGGGCGACCGCGGTGCCGGTGGCAGCGAGGATCGGTAACGGTTTCGTGCGCACCGAGCTTCCGATATTGGTAGTCGCGGCACGGGCGGAGCTGACCAGGGTCGACTCGGCCTTGCCGGTGGTCTGCGCGCCGGCTTTCGCCGAGTCGCGTACCGCCGTGGTGGCCTGTTGGGCTTTCTGAACGACCGGCTTGGTGCGCTGGGAGGCCTTCTGGGTCACTGTGTGCGCCAGCTGGGTCACTCTGGTCTTCGCCGGCTGGGCGGCCTGGGTGATCCGTTGTCGGAGTCCGCCGACGGCGGAGGTCGTTTTGGTGCGTGCCCGGGTCTTGACGTCGGTCTTGGCGGTCAGTGCGGCTACGGTTTCGCCGAGGTCGGCGCGTGTCTGCTGGATGTCGCGTCGGGTCTGGTCCGGGTTGCTGCTTCCGGATGGCGTGCTCATGGCTGCCTCCGACTCGCTGCGCTACGGATCGTCTCGGCGTCGGCCAGCACACTGTCCCTGGTCGCTGTGGGTGTGACGGGCATGGCCTTGCTGACCTGCTTCTTACCGCGTTGGGCCGCGATCGCGGCGGCGATGGCAAGGATCACCGTGACGATAAGGGCGGCCACGGCGTCGGGCATGATCGCAGCCAGGGCTAGCACGATCGTGGCAACGGCGGTCGCGCCGGCGAAGAGCCCGAGCATGGCACCGCCGCCGAGCAGTCCCGCGCCGACGCCCGCGCGCTTGCCCTTCGCGGTCATCTCCGCCCGCGCCATCGTCAACTCGTCGCGCACCAGCCGGGTGATCTGCTCACTGGCGCGCTGCACCAACTCAGCGACCGGCGTGTCAGCAGACGCAGCACCGGCGCCGCCGCTGGATTGTTCTGGCATCAGTACTCTCAATCCTTTCGCACAGGGGAGTGGCTCGGGGCGCTGCCCGGGGTCACCGGTGCTGCGCCGCGGGCATGCTCACAGGCCCCTGAGGCGAGGCGTCGATGCGCCCGCCGAGCCGCGGAGCAGCGCTTTCGTCGAGCTGGCCGGCGGCGTCACCCGTCGAGAAGCCGCCATCATGGCGGCCACGTCGCAGCGTGAGCGTGCCCGCCGCTCCGGCAACCGCCCCAGCCGCGAAGGCAAGGATGAGCGCTTGCCGCGCGGTGGACTTCCTCTTGCGTGCCATCGCTGCCCTCTGAATCCAACGTGTCTGCATAGTCCTGATTGTCGGACTCGGCGGTCGAGGTCATGCATCTAATCGGCGGACTTGCATGAAGGCGAACACCTTTGCGTGGTGGTCTTCGTGAGGTGACGTTTTCTTCCTGCGGGGGCCCGGCCGTGAGGAAGACTGGAACCATAAGCGGCGGCTCGCCTCTTCGGGCTCTATGGCACCGCGGATGGATCGCGCCCTGCCTGGTCATGGCTGACGGCGGAGCAGGTGAGCGGACCGGCGTGGCTGACGAGGAGTGGCGACGGTGAGTGATACGGATCTTGGCGCCCGCAGTGACCGGGGCAGTGAGTACGCCGACCTGTCCCGCCTGGTCCGAGGCGCGGGTCTTCTCGACCGCCGGTCCCGCCACTACGCGATACGGGTCACGGCGGTGCTGGGCGGCCTCGCGGTGATGGGCGTGGTGTTCGTCCGGCTCGGGCCGTCGTGGTGGCAGACGGCCGCCGCCGCCGCCGTCGCGGTGCTGTTCGCGCAACTAGCGTTTCTCGGTCATGACGCCGGGCATCGGCAGATCTTCCGCTCCCGCCGGGCGAACGACGTGGTCGGCCTGGTCTGCGGAAACCTGCTGACCGGCATCAGTTACGGCTGGTGGGTTGACAAGCACAACCGCCACCACGCGCACCCAAACACCGAAGGCCGCGACCCCGACATCGCGGTGGCTCCGCTGTCCTTCACCCCGGGTCAGGCCGCGACACGGCGCGGTCTGCGCGCCCTGTTCGTCCGGCACCAGGCGGCGCTGTTCTTCCCCCTGCTGCTGATGGAGGGTCTGCATCTGCATGCCGCCAGCGTCCGGGCGGTCGCCGTCCGCAGCGGACTCAGGCATCGACCAGTGGAGGCCGGTCTGCTCGTCCTGCACTTCGCCGGTTACCTCACGGCCGTGTTCCTGGTCCTGAGAGTGCCGCAGGCGATCGTATTCATCCTGGTCAACCAGGCTCTCTTCGGCCTCTACCTGGGCTGCTCCTTCGCCCCGAACCACAAGGGGATGCCCATCCTGACCGAGGCCGACGACCTCGACTACCTACGCCGACAGGTCCTCACCTCTCGCAACGTGCGAGGCGGCCGGCTCCTCGACGCACTCCTCGGCGGACTCAACTATCAGATCGAACACCACCTCTTCCCCAGCATGCCCCAACCGAACCTGCGCCACGCCCAGCCGCTGATCCGCCAGTTCTGCACCGAACACGGCATCGCCTATCACGAAACCACTCTGATCCAGTCCTGGGCGCAGGGACTTGCACACCTGCGGGCAATCGGCGCCGGTTCGACCCGCCCTGACTACGACTGAGACTCGCTCCGCGAGCGCCCTGGTCACCGACCATGGCAGCGGTGGGGTCGAGATCTGCGGCTCACCCCCGTGGTTGCACCTCTTTATATTTCAGTTTGTCGATGTTAGCGTTAACTCCGCGTTGCCGTCTGCCGATCGAGATGATCTTCGGTGGAGGCCCTGTGGGATCGGAGAACGCTTGTGACCACATCCGGCGGGACTCTTCGTGTGCGCTCGGTGGCGCTGGTGACGGTGTGCGCTCTCGCCGCCGCGGTCTCGATGGCTTCTGCCGCGTCCGCGTCCGCGACCATCACCGTGGCCGCAGACGGCAGCGGCACCTACACGACCGTGCAGGCCGCGATCGACAGTGTCGCGGCGGACAACGGCGTTCCGGTCACCATCACCATCAAACCCGGCACCTACCGGGGCGTGGTCACCATTCCCGCCAACAAGCCCCACCTCACGTTGGCCGGCGCCGGCGGCTCGGCCGCCCAGGTGGTGATCGTCGAAGGGCACGCGTCCGGCCAGACCAAGCCCGGTGGCGGTACGTACGGCACGTCCGGCAGTGCCGCGGTCTTCGTCAACGCCAACGACACCACGATCAAGAACCTGACCATGTCGAACGACTTCAACGAGGCCGCCAACACCCTCGACGCCGAGCAGGCCGTCGCTGTCAACACCTCCGGCGACCGGGTGCAATTCGACAACGTCCGAATCCTCGGCAACCAGGACACTCTGCTCGTCAACGCACCCAGTGTCAGCTCGGTCCGGCGTCTCTACGTCCGTAACTCCTACGTGGACGGTGACGTCGACTTCATCTTCGGGCGGGGCACCATGGTCTTCCAGAACGGCACCGTGCACTCGCTCACCCGGGGCTCGTCGTCGAACAACGGCTACATCACCGCTGCGGCCACCGACATCAACAACAAGTTCGGCTTCCTGTTCTGGGGAACCACACTGACCAGCAACGCTCCCGCCAGGACCGTCTATCTGGGCCGGCCCTGGCATCCCAGCGGCGACGTCAACGCCCGCGGTCAGGTGCTCTACCGGGGCGTCGCGATGGGCGCACACATCCGCACCGATCCCTGGACCGACATGTCCGGCTTCTCGTGGAGGACCGCCCGGTTCGCGGAGTACAGCAGCACCGGGGCCGGCGCCGTCATCAACGCCAACCGGCCGCAGATGAGCGCCTCCACCGCCACCCAGTACACACCCACCGCCTACCTGGCGGGTAACGACGGCTGGAACCCCATCCGATGACGACGATTCGTTCCCTCGAACAAGGTCACCGTCTCGTGGGCCGGCGCACCCGACTCGGGACACTCACGAACGCATTGGCGAAGACGCGTACCGTGGCCCTCATCGCCGTCGCCACCGGGGTGCTCGCCGCAGGTCTGCCGGCCCTCAGCGCGCAGGCTGCGGTCGGTGACGGCACACCTGCCGACTCGAACATCAGCTTCGTCGGCCGGTGGAACAAGACGAACGCCTCGGCCTACGTGCCCTACTGGGCCGGCGCGTACCTGCGGGTCGGCTTCACCGGCAGGACGGTGAAGCTCAGGCAGCGCAACACCATCCAGCTCTGGGCAAGCATCGACGGTAGGGCGTTCACGTCCTTCACCGGCTCCGGCACGATCAACCTGACGCCGACCGCGCTGGCGGCCGGCAACCACACGTTGATCGTCAGTTACCGGCAGGTGGCCGGCTCCTACACCGGTGACGCGGTCTTCCAGGGGCTGATCCTGGAGTCGGGCGCGGGCACGTTCAGGCCGCCGGCCCGCCCGAAGCTTGTCGAGTTCGTCGGTGACTCGATCACCGCAGGTGCCACGAGCAGCCAGCTTGCCGTGACCGACTACGCCTTCAAGGTCGGTGAGAGGCTCGGCTACGACCACACCCAGATCGCGATCGGTGGCATGTGTCTGGCCGAGACGACCGATGGATGCTGGGCGCAGGAGACGCGCTACTGGATGTCGTCCGGCGGCCAGGCCGGCACCGACCAGTGGGACTTCTCCCGCTACACGGCCGACGGCGTGGTGATCAACCTGGGGACCAACGACAAGAGCCACGGCGTGAGCGCCGCGACCTTCCAGGCGACGTACACCACCTTCCTCACGAGGGTCCGGGCCAGGTTTCCGAACGCCAAGCTCTTCGCCATGCGGACGTTCATCGGTCGTTACGCTGCGGAGACGGAGGCGGCGGTGCGGGCACGCAACGCCGCGGGTGACGCCAACGTGTTCTACGTGGACACCACCGGCTGGTTGCCGTCCGGCGGCCTGAGCGACTCGGTGCACCCGAACGACGCGGGCCACCAGGCCATCACCGAAAGGCTGGCCCCGCTCCTCAGCGCAGCACTGACCACGACCCCGTCCCCCACGGCCGCGCCGACCACTGCCGCGCCGACGACTCCCGCGGGCGGGGCCTGCGCCGTCACCTACCGCAAGACCGGTGACTGGGGTACGGGTGCCCAGTTCGACGTGACGCTCAGCAACACCTCCGCCGTCCCGGTCGACGGCTGGACACTGACCTGGTCCCTGCCAAGCGGTCAGCGGATCACGCAGTCCTGGAATTCCACTGTCACCCAGTCCGGCAGTGCGGCCACGGCGGTGAACGCCTCCTGGAACGCGGTGATCCCGGCCGCCGGTTCGACAAGCTTCGGATTTGTCACCGACAACCCGCTCGACGGAGCGACCGGTTTCGCCCTCAACGGCTCCCCGTGCGCCGCCGTCACGTGAGGGCGAGCGTCTCCGATCAAGGCAGGAGTAACCCGATGAAGCTTCGCCGATCGCGTCTCGTGGTCCTGGCGGCAACGGTCCTGACCGTCGTGGCCGGCGGGCTCGGCATCGCCACCGCCCAGGCCGCCACCCCGGCGTGCGGTGTCGCCTACCGGGTCACCAGCCAGTGGACCGGCGGGTTCGGAGCCGATGTCGTCGTCACCAATCTCGGTGACGCGGTGACCAGCTGGGCCGTGGGTTGGAACCTCGCCCCCGGGCAGGGCGTGACGCAGGCGTGGAATGCCACAGTCACGGTCACCGGTTCGGCGGTGACCGCCACCAACGTGAGCTACAACGGTGCTATCGGCTCTGGCGCCTCGGTCAGCTTCGGCTTCACCGGCTCGTGGAGCGGCAGCAACCCGGTGCCGTCGTCGTTCACGTTCAACGGCACCACCTGCGCCGGCCCACCGGCAGCGACCCCCACCGCACCGACGCCGATGCCGACGCCCTGCACCGGCCCGAGCACGCCGTCAGCGACCCCTTCCGCGTCTTCGGCCCCCGCGCCGATCAAGGTGTGGATGGCCGGCGATTCCACGATGATGAATGCCAGTTCCTGTCCGATCGGTTGGGGCAGCCAGTTCGCGTCCTACCTCACGTCGGACGTCACCGTGCAGAACAGTGCCGTCGGCGGTCGCAGCATCCAGACGTGGCTGTACGAGGGCAATGTGACCTCCACCAAGAACTCGGCCGGCGAGTGCACGCTCAGCTCGACTGCCTACAGCGCGCGGTGGTCGGCAATGCTGGACAGCGGCAGCGGCTTCAAGAGCGGTGACTATCTGATCATCCAGTTCGGCATCAACGACGGTGACTCGGCCTGTCCGCGACACGTTGGCACCAACCGCTTCAAGGAACTGCTCGGCGTCATGGCGACGGCTGCCAAAGCCAGGGGCGTGAAGCCCATCTTCGTCACCCCGGTGGCGGCAATCACCTGCAGCGGCGGCACCGCCGTCGGCAATCGCGGCTTCGTCGCCGAGACGACGGCTGCGGCCGCCGCCAACGGCGTACCGGTCATCGACCTGCACGCGAAGAGCGTGGCGCTCTACAACCAGCTCAGGCTGTGCCCGAACAACGGTGACTATTCGACGGGCGCGGTCGGTGCGTTCTTCTGCAACGACCACACCCACTTCGAGGCCGCCGGCGCCAGACAGATCGCCGGCCTGATCGCCACCGCCCTCAGGGCGCAGAACATCCCGCTCGCCGCCCACCTGAAGTGACGACCACCCCTCCGGCGGCGTGACCCGGCCGCCCTCAGGACGACAGGCGGCTTGGAGAAGTCCCCGGAGGGGCAGGGACGCCAGTCTCGGTGTGCGGCCCGCCGACCGGGGGCCGGGAGCTGGGCGTGTGCCTGTGTCGGACGAGAGCCGGAACGGACGACGGCGCGGACGTAACGGTGAACACGATCTTCGCGCTCAAACCGAGGGACGCCGACGATCCCGACGATCCGGGCCGGCTGGCTCGGTCGATCCCTCCGACGTTAGGACCTGATGTCCGTTCGTTTCCCCTCCACCCGACGTCACCTGCTCCGTAGCGGTCTCCTGGTCGGCGCGCTGGTCGGTCTCGGTGCCGGTCTGCTTCCCGCCGCTCCGGCCGGCGCTGCCGCCTCCCGGGCGGACCTGGTGGTCGCCGCGTCCGTCGGGCCGGTCGAGGTGCCGGCCAGCGGTGGCTGGTCGACCCTGACGCTCGACGTGCGCAATTCCGGCACCAGGGCCAGCCAGGATGTGACGGTGGCATTCACGCTGCCGGCGGGAGCCTGGTTCCCCACCGACGGGGTGCTGATTCCGCCGAGCTGGCACTGCGACCTGACGGGCTCCGCGACCTGCACCCACGCTCCCCTGGCCGCCGGGGAGGTCGCCGACGCGCTGAACATCCCGTTCGGGCTCCCGGCCGGTACCGCCGGCGACACGCTGGCCGTCACCGCCACGGCGTCGACCCGTACGGACTCGACGACCACCAACAACACCGGCCGGGCGAGCGTGCGTTACGTGCCCAGCATCGTGGACCTCGAGTTCGTGCCCGCCGGAGGTAGTCAGCAACTGCTCCCGAACGAGTATGTGAATGTTGCGGCGTCGGTCCGGAACACCGGGAACTCGCCCTCGGGCGAGGTGACCGTCACCATCCCGGTACCTGCCGGGTTGCAGGGCTCGGAGACATCGAGCGAGGGGTGGGACTGCGCGTTCGGCGACGGCGTGGCCGACGGCCAGACCGGCTGGCGCTGCGTGCACGGCCCGCTGCAGCCAGGCCAGACCAGCGAGCAGTTGTACTACGGCGGGATGCTCAGCGCCACCACTGTCGGCGACGTCGTGACCGTGGAGGCGACCGCCGCGACGACCGTGCCGGAGACCACCCTGGACAACAACACCGCGCGGCACACCGTCACCGTCGAACAGGGGGCCATCATCCGCGGCACCGTCTGGGTGGACGGCAACAACAACCGCGCATGGGACACATGCGAGGTGGGCGCCCCGGTCGGCTCCGAGGGCATCTTCCGCATCGAGGTGGCGACGGCCCCGGGCCAGTCTGGCTCCGGCGGGCTGACCACCATCAACCCCGACGGCACCTTCACCGCGTACGTCCGCTCGGGCACCTACCGGGTGCAGTTCCACGTGTACGACCCGCACGAGTTCATCGACTCCGTCGACTCGGACTTGATCTACTACTGGAACGAGACCGGCGGCGCCAACTACGGCTACACCGACTGGGTCACCGTGGCCACTGGTGACGAGGTGACGCTGAACGCGGGCGTGCGGTCACGCTGGATCGAATCCTGCTGACATTCGTCGACGTCGTTCCGGCGACACCCGGGCGGTCCGGCCTGCGCGGCCGGGCCGCCCGTTGCTCCGAGCGCTACCGCGCCACGGAGCAGTGCCTGCTGGTTAGATCACGCCGTGACGAAGGTTGAGGAGTTGTTGGCCGAGGCGGCGGCGGACCCGCGTGCCGCAGCGTGGAACGTGTTGTATGAGCAGGCCTGCCAGGAGGGCTTCCACGAACCCGAAGAGGCGCTGCTCATCGCGCGGCTGGCGGAACTCGCTTCTGAGTTCGTGCCCGCCGATCGTGACGAGGTGCTGATACTCGCCGGGAAACTGGCTGTCGACATGGATGAGCAATCTCAGCGCCGGCACGCCGACGCCCTGGCTCAGCTACGTCACCTGACCACCGACTGGTTGCCGACGCCGACCGACGCGCAGTCGTTCATCTACCGTCTCCGCGCGGTCATGGCTCTGGAGGGCGACATGCTCTGGGGCGAAGAACTCGAACGGCTCATCCACGACGAGGTCGAAGTCGAGTGCCCGCAGTGTGAGGCTTCACTGTTCATAGTGTTCGGCGATCGAGGTCACTTCGCCACGCACGAGGACTACGCGACGAAGCCGAATGTCGCGCAGACGCCGTTGCTGCCGGCCACACCCGTTGATCTTGACGATGTCGGCCTGCGACTGCATCGCATGAGCACCGATGCGGGACAGCAGTCCGTCGCCGAAGCGGTCACCTACGTGTTCGGCCGCGCCACCTGCACCCAGTGCGGTAGCACGTTCCGGGTGTCGGACCAGGTCGAGCGTTACTAGTACGGCGGTCACGGTTGTTCCTCTTGTTGACCGAACAGCGCGAGCACCCCCACCGACGGCGTCGGAGCCGGGGAGCGGCAGCCCGGCTGTGCCCGTGGAAACTCAGTACGGTCTGCCCGACGGGAAGTAGGAGGCGCCCGTCTCCCTGGCCTGGGCGATGAACGCGCGGCTGGCGGTCGCCTCGTGCACCTGCCGGGCCAGGCTGATCGTGCTGTCCGAGAGCCGCGCGTTGGCCAGGGCCACGGCGGCGTACGCGGCGAAGGTTTCCAGCACGGTGACGGTGTCGTCGTCGAAGGCGTGCGGGGTGCGGGCGTAGAGGTTGAGCGCGCCGACGACCGCCTCCCGGACGGGCATGCCGATCGACACCGAGCTGCCCACTCCGATGCTCCTGCCTCGCTCGACCCAGTCGGGCCAGCGGTCCTCGGTGCTGAGATCGGGCACGGAGAGGACGCCACCGCCGGTGGCGGCGTCCAGACAGGGGCCGCTCCCCTGGGCGTACTGCCGCTCGTCCAGGTCGAAGGCCAGGTCGCCGGTGAACGCCGCGGTCTGCCCGGTCTCGCCGCGGATCAGCGTGACCGACACCTCCACCGGCACCGGCAGCACCCGTTGGGCCAGTTCCGCGACGTGTTGCAGCACGTCGTCGAGGCCGGTTTCGCCGAGCTTGATGCGGCCGAGTTCGGCGAAGGCGTCGATCGGGTCCATCGGTGAGCGGGTCATCGCGTCGGGTCCTCACGACCGGCGTGCCCGTCGGGAAACCAGACGAATGGCCCGGGCGGGCGCGCGGATGGCAGCCCGCGAAAGTCGCGGACCGCTGCACGGACCCTCATTGGGCGGAGCCGGGACCAACGCCGGGTGCTCGACGCCGATTCGCCACATCCGGTACGACGGATGTGAACTACAGGTACCCGACGATACTCCCGGCCGTCAGTCGGCGACGACGAGCGCCTGGGGCGCGGCGGCCTTCATCCGGGTACGCAGCCACTTGAGCTGGATCGCCGTCTCGCCCTCGCAGCGCCGCACGACCGCGAGCAGGTCCTCGTCGCGGACACCGTAGGCGGCCTGGCCGACGACGGTCCAGGTGATGTCGCACTCGGCGGCCATCAGGTACAGATCCTGGAGGTCCCGCAGGAGGCCGATGCTGCCGGTGCGGGTGCCGGTGAACAGTTGGGAGTGCAGCCGGTCGGGTTCGTCGGGGGCGTCCTCGGAGTAACGGGCGATGAACGGGTGCAGCTGTTCGGCGTACGTGTCGCAACGCTTCGCCTGCTGCTGGCAGAGGTGCTGGACGTCAGGTTCCTCGGCGTGCGCGTCGGCCACCTGGCGGAACGCGTCAGCGAGGTTGATCTGCGCGCGGTGCAGCAGACCGAGATAGTGCGCGAGGTGCACGGCTCACTCCTTCCCGCTCGTGGCTTCGGCTGCCGGCCCGCCGACGGTGGGCGGCACGTGTGCGTCCGCCGGCGGCGCGCTGCCGCCGATCGTGGGTGCCGGCGAGGGTTCGCCCCGCCCGTCGGCGAGTTTCGTCACGGCGACGGCGGCGACCTTGAAGAGGGGCTGCTTGGAGACCGGGTCCCAGGCGGTGATGGTCAGCTCGTTCGCCGCCCGGGGGGTGCGGTCGGCGGGATCCTGGTCGAAGCTGCCGTAGTGGAAGGGCAGGAACACCACGCCGGGTCGGATGCCGCAGAGCCGGGCGCGGGCCTGGATGGCGCCGCGCGCCGAGGAGACGCCGACCAGGTCGCCCTCGGCGATGCCGAGCCGCTCGCCGTCGGCCGGGTTGAGTTCCACCCACACGTCCGGGGCCGCCCGGTTGAGCTGTGGGGCGCGGCCGGTCTTGGTGCGGGTGTGGAACTGGTAGACGGTGCGGCCGGTGGCGAGCAGCATCGGGTGGTCGTCGTCGGGCACCTCGGGCGAGGGTTGGTAGTCGACGGTGTGCAGGAACGCCCGGCCGCGCGGCTCCTTCGCCCGGTATTCGGGCTCGGTGAACTCCGCGCCGGTCGCCAGGTCCTGACCGAAGGTTTCGCAGTAGTCCGGGTCGGTGTTGAAGATCCCGTCGGTGTAGAGGCGCTCGGTGCCGTCCGGATGCTCCGGGGTGCAGGGCCACTGGATGCCGGAGCCGCCGCGCAGCTTGTCGTAGCTGATACCGGTGTAGTCGCAGGGCCGACCCCGCGTGCACTTCTTCCACGCCTCGAACACCTCCTCCGGCCTGGTCCACGGGATCAGCGGGTTGCCGTCGCGGTCGCGGAAGTCCATCCGCCGGGCGTAGTCGAGGAAGATGTCCAGGTCCGGCTTCGCCTCGCCCGGCGGGTCGACGGCTTTGTCGGAGATGTGCACGGTCCGGTCGACGCTTGTGAACGTGCCGGTCTTCTCACCCCACGTGGCACCGGGCAGCACCACGTCCGCCAGTTCGGCGGTCTCGGTGAGGAAGAGATCCTGCACCACCACCAGCAGGTCCGGCTTGGCCAGGATCCGCCGGATCCGGGACAGGTCCGGCAACGAGACGGCCGGATTGGTGGCGCTGATCCACAGCAGCTTGATCGAGCCCTGCTCCGCGTACCGGAAGATCTGCATGGCGTGCGTCGGTGGCGCCCAGTGCGGGATCGTGTCGACCTCGACGTTCCAGAGCCGGGCCAGTTCCTCGATGTGCGCGGTGTTGTCCCAGTTGCGCAGGCCGGGCAGGTCTCCGTCGGCGCCGGCCTCCCGGGTGTTCTGGGCGGTGGGCTGGCCGTTCATCTGGTAGATCCCGGCGCCGGGGCGGCCGATCATGCCCCGGATCAGGTGCAGGTTGTTGACCGCGCAGGCGGCGGCGGTCGCCTGGTTCGACTGGTAGAAGCCCTGCAAGACGGTCGACAGCAGCCGCTGCGCCGAGCCGAGCAGCTCGGCGGCGCGTTCCACGTCGGCGGCCGGCACGTCACAGATGTCGGCGACCCGCCGTGGTGGGTAGCCGTCGACGATCCGGCACAGCTCGTCGAAGCCGAGGGTGTGTGCGTCGACGTAGTCGCGGTCGTACCAGCCGCGCCTGATGATTTCGCGGAGCAGGCCGTTCAGCAGCGCCATGTTCGTGCCGTTGCGGATTGCGAGATGCAGGTCGGCCTCCCGGGCGACCGGGGTGGCGCGCGGGTCCACGGCCAGCATCGCCGGTGGGTTCGGGCCGCGCCGACGGTCGAGCATCCGCATCCACAGCACCGTCTGGGTCTCGGCGACGTTGTGGCCCCACAGCGCGATCGCGTCGCAGTGGTCCACGTCGGTGTACGACCCGGGCTGGCCGTCGGTGCCGAAGCTGGCCTTCAACGCCGCCGCCGCGGTCGCCGTGCACAGTCGGGTGTTGCCGTCCATGTGCGGCGTGCCCAGCCCGGCCTTGCCGATCACGCCGAGCGTGTAGTACTCCTCCAGGAAGAGCTGCCCGGTCGTGTAGAAGCCGAAGTGGCCCCACCCACCGGGCTCGTCCAACAACTGCTGGGAACGGGTCACGATGCGGCCCATCGCGGTGTCCCAGTCCGTCTCGACGAGGCGGCCGCCGTCCCGCACCAGCGGTCGGGTCAGCCGGTCCGGGCTGTGGTTGGCCTGCCAGCCGTACAGGTCCTTGGGGTCGAGCCGGCCCCGGTTGATCCGGTCCACCGCACGACCACGTACGCCGACGATCTTGCCGTCGGCGACCGCGATGTCCATGGCGTCGCCGTTGGAGTGCAGCACCGACGCCGACTGCACCCACCGGTCCACGTCCGCCTCGCCGCGGCCACCGTCGAGGAAACGGTCCACCCGCACCGGCCACTCCTGCCCCGGCCCGTACGGGGTGCGCTCACCCCATGGGTCGGCGATCCGGTCCACCATCGCGCTCTCCTTCCGAGGACTGCTCGGGTGCCGCCCGGCACCCGTCCGTACAACCTGCCTGCCGTTACTGCGGGTCGTCGAAACCCTCGGTGGCCCGCTCCCGGCGCAGGTGCGCCAGCGCCCGCCGGCCCAGGTCGGTGCCCTCCCGGCCCAGCGCCTCGTACATCGTGGCGACCTTCTCGTACGGCTGCGCGGGCGGCAGCAGGGGGATCGCCGGGTCCACCACCGCCTCGATCAGCGTCGGCCGGTCCGCCGACAGGGCCCGGTCCCAGGCGGAGTCGACCTCGGCGGGGGTGGTCACCCGGACGCCGTGCAGGCCCAGCAGCTCGGCCCAGCGGGCGTACGGCGCGTCCGGCAGGCGCTGCGAGTCGACGAACCGGGGGTCACCCTCCATCTCCCGTTGTTCCCAGCTCACCTCGGCCAGGTCGCGGTTGTGCAGCACCAGCACCACGAACCGGGGGTCCGCCCAGCCCCGCCAGCGGTGCGCGACGGTGAGCAGCTCGGCCAGCCCGTTCATCTGCATCGCCCCGTCCCCGGCCAGCGCCACCACCGGTCGGTGCGGCGTGTCGAGTTTCGCGGCCAGCCCGTACGGCAGCGCCGAACCCATCGAGGCCAGGGTGCTCGACAGGTGTGCGTCGACGGCGACGGGCAGCCGCAGGTGCCGCGCGTACCAGTAGGTCACCGACCCGACGTCCACCGACACCCGTGCGTCGGCGGGCAGCCGGTCGGTGAGCGCGTGCAGCGCGTACTGCGGGTTGAGCGGCTCGGCCTCGGCGGTGGCCCGCTGGTGGGCGATGTCCCGCCAGCGGGTCACCTCGCCCTCGACGCGCTGCCGCCAGCTCCGGTCGGGCCGGTCGGCGAGCAGCGGAAGCAGTGCCCGGATGGTCTCGGCGGCGTCGCCGAGCAGCGGCACCTCCACCGGGTAGCGCATGCCCAGCCGGCGGCCGTCGATGTCGATCTGCACGGCCCGGGCCTGCCCCGGCTGCGGGTAGAACTCCGACCAGGGATCGTTGCTGCCGACGATCACCAGGGTGTCGCACTCGCTCATCAGCGTGCTGCTCGCGGTGCTGCCCAGGTGACCCATCACCCCGGTGTGGAAGGGCAGCGCCTCGTCAAGCACCGGCTTGCCGAGCAGCGACGCGGTCACCCCCGCGCCGAGCGCCTCGGCCAACTCGATCACCTCGTCGGCGGCGGCGCGGGCACCCTGCCCCACCAGGATCGCCACCCGCTGCCCGGCGTCGAGCAGGTCGGCGGCGGCCCGCAGGTCCTCGGCGCGGGGTCGCATCTCCGGCACCGGCAGGCCGGGGTTGGTCACCATGATCCCGTGCTGGTGCGCACCGAGGTCCGGGGCCGGGGCGGTCTGCACGTCGTGCGGCAGGATCACGCAGGTCGGGCTGCGGGTCGCCAGGGCCGTGCGGATCGCCCGGTCCAGCAGCATCGGTAGCTGCTCCGGGGTGTACGCGGTCTGCACGAACTGCGCACACACGTCGCCGTAGAGGCGTACCAGGTCGATCTCCTGCTGGTAGCCGCTGCCCAGCACCGACGTCACCTGCTGACCGACCAGGGCGAGCACCGGTTGGGAGTCCAGTCGGGCGTCGTAGAGGCCGTTGAGCAGATGCACCGCGCCCGGCCCCTGAGTCGACAGGCACATGCCCAGCCCACCTGTGTACTTGGCGTGTCCGCACGCCATGAACGCGGCCGTCTCCTCGTGGCGGGCCTGCACGAACTCCGGCCGCCCGGCCCGCCGCAACGCGCCCATCACCCCGTCGATGCCGTCCCCGGAGTAGCCGAAGACCCGGTTCACGCCCCAGTCCGCCAGTCGGGCCACCACCAGGTCCGACACGGTCGTGTCCGCCACCGCCGCCTCCTCGTCTCGACCATCCCTGTCAGCATGTGGCCCTACCCCGGGCCGGCACCCCGAACCGGACCGGACGGCACCTTTTCGGGGATCCTCGCGACCAGTGCCAGGAACGGAACTCGTCCACCGGGGCGTGGTGACGGTCCCCGATGGCCGAGGGCGCCGACGGGTCACCCCGACGCGTGGACGGCATCGACGGAGGTGGGTGGGCGGACGATAGGCTGCGGGCGGCGTTCGAGTGACCTAAGGGGAACGGGTGACAGGCGGATCGGTTCGCGCGGTGATCGCGGTCTGCGGGCAGCCGGCGTGAACAACGGGTTGCGCCCGGGGGACCCGACCCACCTCGGTGGGTACGACGTGCTCGACCGGCTCGGCGACGGGGGCATGGGCACTGTCTTCCTGGCCCGGTCACCGCAGGGCCGGCGGGTGGCCGTCAAGGTCGTCCGTCCGGAGCTCTCGCATGACGAGGAGTTCCGTGGCCGGTTCCGTAGTGAGGTGAACCGTGCCCGCCAGGTTCCACCGTTCTGCACGGCCGAGGTGCTGGACGCCGACCCGGACCACAACCCGCCGTACCTGGTGGTGGAGTACGTCGAGGGCCCCAGCCTGGCCCAGGTGATCAGGGATCAGGGGCCGCTGGGGGCCGCGCAACTGCACAGCATCGCGGTCGGGGTGGCTACCGCGCTCACCGCCATCCATGGCGCCGGGGTGATCCACCGGGACCTGAAGCCGGCCAACGTCCTGGTCGCACCGGGTGGGATCAAGGTCATCGACTTCGGCATCGCCCGAGCTTTCGAGGCGACGAGCCAGCACACCCGGACCAACCAGTTGGTCGGGACCGTCTCGTACATGGCCCCGGAGCGGTTCGACGCGACGTCCGGCCACCCGGTGGGCCCGGCCGCGGACATCTTCGCCTGGGGTGCGCTCGTCGCGCACGCCGCGACCGGCCGCAACCCGTTCGGGGGCGACTCCGCTACCGCCACCGCCATGCGGATCCTCACCCAACCGCCGGACCTGACCGGCCTCGGCGGTGCGCTGCGGGATCTGGTCTCCCGGGCGTTGGAGAAGGATCCCGCTGCCCGGCCCACCGCCCGGGAACTACTCGACGGACTGTTGACCGCAGCGGATCAGGGGGGTGCTGCCGGGCCGGCCCAACGCCTGGCCGAGCTGCCGGCGGCGCGTGCGGCGCAGGCCGGCGCTGGTGCTGAGCAGGGGCGGGGTCGGGTCACGGCCGATCGCGCGGGCTCAGGCCGGCGGGGCCGGCTCATCGCTATGGGGTCGTTCGCCGTGGTGATCGCGGTGCTGGTGCCCGCCTACCTGTTCGGCCCGGATCTGCTCGACGACCAGGCCAAACCGGACCCGACCGGCTCGACGGCGGCTGGCAGCCCGGCAGCGGGCGGGGCGTCGGTCGCCGCGTCCACGCCGGCACCGGCTACGCCGACGGCCGCCGCGGACCCTACCGACGCCATACTGGCCGGCCAGCGGCGAATCCTGCTGCACGTGGTGGAGATCGACCGTGACCTGTCGCTGCCGTCTCACGGTGAGCTTGAGGTCGGCGACGGGACCGGCAAGGACGCGCTCTTCGTGCTCGAACCGGTCGGCGTCGACTTCATGATCAAATCGGTGAACCCGGAGATCGCCCACCGGCCGTGCCTCGGAGTCAAGAGGGATGCGGAGGGGAACAAGTCGCTTGTGGGGGCCGACTGCCGGCCGACCAAGGCGACCCTGTTCGCGATATCCCGCGAGGGCAGGGACGACAAGGGGCGCACCTCCTACGCCATCCTCAACGACGAGTACGGCCCGGTGCAGTGGAGCCCGACCAAGAGGGAGATCTACGTCGAGTTTCTGGGTGACGCCCCGCTCGACACCACCTTCAGCCTGGTCGACCGGGGCGCGGTCTGAGGCGGGCGTACCCCCGACTGAGCCCACCTCGGGTTGCCGCGAACAATGGGCAAACGTCGATGTTAGCGCCAACGCGGCGGCTCCTCAAGAGCGCCCGCTGCGGTCCGCGGCGGCGTGCCGAGGCGATGCCTGCGGCGGGCTGACCGGGAGCGGTGGGTCCCTGGGCCTCGACCCGTCACCGCCTGATGTTCCCAGCACGTTACGTCTTGACGAACGGCATGTTATCGCTCACAGTCGATGGCTAAGGGCGACGGCATCTATGGCTTACCGGGGAAGCCTGCTTCGTCGACCCTCGAATCGGTCGTGCGCCAGGGCGTGTCGGCGTGTTGTTAGCGCTAACTTTCCCGACGCATCGTCCGGGCACGTGTCGCGGTGCGCCCACCCTCGGGCAGGCCGTTCGGCTCTGGTCATTGAAGGAGGATCATGTCTGCCCTCGATAGGTCTCCATCGATCGCGCCGCCGTCGCGGCGGCGGCGTTGGTGGTTGCCCCGCGTTCTCGCCGCCGGCGCGGCGGCGGTGCTGGTCGGCGGTGCTGCCGTAGCGGTGGTGTCGTCACCCGCCGCCGCGGCGACTGTCGACACGAGCGCGTGGTACGTGTTGATCAACCGCAACAGCGGCAAGGCCCTGGACGTGTACAACCTGGCCACGAACGACGGTGCCCGGATCACCCAGTGGACCCGTAACAACGGCAACCAGCAGCAGTGGCAGTTCGTCGACTCCGGGAGTGGCAACTACCGGGTGAAGTCGCGGCTGTCCGGCAAGGTGCTGGACGTCTCGGGCCGCTCCACCGCCGACGGCGCGGCGATCGTGCAGTGGGCCGACAACAACGGCACCAACCAGCAGTTCCGGTTGGCCGACTCGGACAGCGGCTACGTCCGGCTGATCAACCGCAACAGCAACAAGGTGATGGAGGTGCAGGGCGCCTCGACCGCCGACGGCGGCAACATCGTGCAGTACGCCGACTGGAACGGCACCAACCAGCAGTGGCAGCTCGTGCGCGTCGACGGTGGGAGCAACCCCACCACGCCGCCGCCGACGACGCCACCGCCGGGTGGCACCTGCGACCTTCCCTCGACGTACCGCTGGTCGTCGACCGGCTCGTTGGCTAACCCGAAGTCGGGGTGGGTGTCGCTGAAGGACTTCACGGTGGCCCCGTACAACGGTCAGCAGTTGGTCTACGCCACCACGCACGATTTCGGCAGCTCGTGGGGTTCGATGAACTTCGGTCTCTTCTCGAACTGGTCGCAGATGGCGTCGGCGAGTCAGAACGGGATGAGTTCGGGGACTGTGGCGCCGTCGTTGTTCTACTTCGCGCCGAAGAACATCTGGGTGCTGACCTACCAGTGGGGTGGGCCGGCGTTCTCGTACCGGACGTCGACGGATCCGACCAACCCGAATGGCTGGTCGGCGCCGCAGACGTTGTTCAGTGGCAGCATCACGGGTTCGGGTACGGGTCCGATCGATCAGACGGTGATCGGTGACGGCACGAACATGTACCTGTTCTTCGCCGGTGACAACGGCAAGATCTACCGGGCCAGTATGCCGATCGGGAACTTCCCGGGCAGCTTCGGTAGCAGCTACACGACGATCATGAGTGACACGACGAACAACCTGTTCGAGGCCCCGCAGGTCTACAAGCTGCAGGGTCTGAACAAGTACCTGATGATCGTCGAGGCGATCGGTTCGACGGGTCGTTACTTCCGTTCGTTCACGGCGACCAGCCTGAACGGTTCGTGGACGCCGCAGGCCGCGACCCAGAGCAACCCGTTCGCGGGCAAGGTCAACAGTGGTGCCACCTGGACCAACGACATCAGCCACGGTGAGCTGCTGCGGACCAGCGCGGACCAGACGATGACGGTGAACGCCTGCAACCTGCAGTTGCTCTACCAGGGTCGTTCGCCCAGTTCCGACGGCGTCGACTACGGCCTCCTGCCGTACCGGCCGGGTCTGTTGACCCTGCAGCGCTAAACACTGCCTGATCGCGAAACGGGCGGGCTCGGCGAACGCCGAGCCCGCCCGTGCGTCGGCCCGGCACCGACTCGGAGGTTTCGGCCCAATTCTGGCGGGAAGCCCGTCGCCGCCCGTGCTGTCGACGCAGGTGACGAAGAGGCGACCATGACCCTGGCCAATCCGGCTCCCGACTATTTCGAGCCCGAAGACGGAATGTTTCTCGCGACCCTGCTGATCGTCCGTGACATAGACCGGTCGCGAGAGTATTACGAGCGGGTGTTCGGGGCGACGTGCGTCCACGACGCGAATCCGCTGATCATGAGGTTCTTCAACAGCTACATCATCATCAACGTCGAGGGTGGCCCGACGGACGACAAGCCGATGGTGCAGGCGAAGGCCCCGACCGACGCCAACACGTTGAGCTGCGCGATGAATATCCGGGTCCGAGACATCCGGAAGCTCTACGCGGAATGGAAATCCCGAGGTGCGGATTTCATCACCGAACCGAAGGACCACGGCACGGAGATCCGGTGCTACCTCCGCGACCCTGACGGCTATCTGGTGGAGATCGGTCAGGGCCTCTAGGTCACGGTTCTGCGCGCCGCGCAGCGGTCTCCCGCCCGCCACGAAGTGCGAAACGCCGAAGTTCTCCTCGGGGCGGACGCTGGCGGGAGAGTTTGGGATGATGCGCCGGTCTACCCGCGACATCACCTGAACTGAAGGGATTCCCGCGATGGCAAAGGTCATCTCCACGCTGTTCATCTCGGCCGACGGTGTGGCCGAGATCGACCCGGACTGGCACTTCCCGTACTTCGACGAGAACATGGGCCGCGCCGTCACCGAGGACTATGAAGCCGCCGACGTGCTGCTCATCGGCCGCGTGACCTACGACAGCTTCGCCGGCGCCTGGCCCGAGCGTGAGGCCGCAGGTGGGGAGGACGCGCCGTTCGCCAAGCAACTCGGGGACGTCCGCAAGGTCGTCGTCTCGCGCCAACCGCTGGAATTCTCCTGGCGCAACTCCGAGCTGATCGCCGGTGACCTCGTCGGTGCCGTCACGTCGCTCAAGGCCGATGACGGAGTGCGCGGCATCCTCATCCCCGGGTCCATCTCCGTCGTGCAGCAACTGCTGGCGGCGGGGCTGGTCGACGAGCTGCGCCTGCTTGTGCATCCGGTGGCGGCGCGTAAGGGCCGCAAGCTCTTCGACGAGGGTGACACGGCGTACCACCTGCGAGTGCTGGCGACCGAGGCGTTCCCGACGGGTGTGCTCCGCGTGATCTACGCGCCGGGTGCGGCACCCGGGAAGGCCGGCTACGACGACGTCAAGGACCAGGTGCCGGCCGGGCAGTAGCCGCCGTCGCGAGGAACGTCGTAGGCCCGTGTGACGATCGTCGTCGTGACTGGATGGACGTACAACGATCGCCCCGCGGGCGCCCGGTTCCTGACCGATCGGATCCCCGAGCCGGGTCGCGGTGCGATCGAGGACGAGCTCTGGGCCTGGATCGTTCGTGGTGAGAGCGACGCCGACGAGTTCGTCGACTTCTTCGACGACGACGAGGAGCGGTGCGGCGCGACCGACGAGGAGCTCACCGCCGCGTACGAGAAGGCGTCGGCTGCTCGGCGGGCGCAGCAGCGGGGGTGGGGTGAGGTGCGCGGCAATCTCACCCGCGCCTTCGCCGAGCTCAACGAGCTGGGTGTGGTGGCCCGGGAGAATTTCAGCTGCTGTGGTAGCTGCGCGAGCGCCGAGATCCACGACGAGCGGGACGACTCCCGGCACTGGCTCGGCTATCTCTGGTACCACCAGCAGGACACCGAGTCGTTGCTCGCGAGCGACGACGGGGAGGTCTACCTCGGTTACGGTGCCTACCCGCCTGTCGACTTCGACGAGGCCGCCTACGCCGACCTGACCGAAACCGACAAGGAGGCCCGCTACCAGGCCGACCTGGAGCGGCTGCTGGATGACGTCGTGTTCCCGGTGCTGCGCGGGCACGGCATGCGGGTCGAGTGGAATCGCGAGCAGTCCAGGCGGGTCCGGGTCACCGGCGCCCAGTGGTACGCGCCTCTGGTCTGAGCACCACCGCGCCATCCCACAGCTCGGAACTCCATTTAGTGAGGCCCATCTATATTGACGTCCGGCGTCGGCGGGGACAGGATCGCGGCACCACCCCCGTGATCCCTCTGGGAGGCGTCATGACCCGTCCCCGCCTGCCCCGCCTGCGGGCAGCCACCCGGTTGGCCGCACTCACCCTGGCCGCCGCCGGCGTGCTGCTCACCGTCGCCACACCCGCCAGCGCCGCCGTCCCCGCCGGCCGGTACGTCGCGCTGGGCGACTCGTACGCAGCCGGTCCGCTCATCCCCACCCAGGTCGACCTGAACTGCCTGCGCTCCAACCGCAACTACCCCTCGCTGGTGGCCGCCGCAGCGGGCTCGTCGTCGTTCGCCGACGTGAGCTGCTCCGGCGCCACCACCGACGACATCCTCTACGGTGGCAGCGGCCAGTTGGGCAGCGCGCTGCCACCGCAGCTCAACGCGGTCACCTCCAACACGGCCCTGGTCACGGTGCAGATCGGCGGCAACGACATCGGCTTCTCCGGCATCATGGGCGACTGTGCGGAGGCGAGCCTCAGCAGCCCGCTCGGGTCGCCGTGCAAGAACCGGTACACCGCCGGAGGTGTCGACCAGTTGCAGGCGCGGATCGCCGCCGCCACGCCGAAGGTGACAGCCGTGTTGCAGGCGGTCCGCCAGGCCGCGCCGGGCGCGCGGGTCGTGGTCCTCGGGTACCCGGCGATTCTGCCGGACAGCGGTTACGGCTGCTGGCCCGTCGTCCCGATCGCCTACCAGGACGTGCCGTACCTGCGCGGCATCGAGAAGTCGCTGAACGCGATGCTGGCGAGCACCGCGACCGCCAACGGCGCCACCTACGCCGACGTCTACACCCCGTCCATCGGGCGCGACGCGTGCAAGAGCAGCGGCACCCGGTGGATCGAGGGGCTGGTGCCACAGAACTCGGCCGCCCCCTTCCACCCGAACGCCCGGGGTGAGCAGGGCATGGCAACTGCCCTGCTCAGCACGCTGAACAGCTGATCGGCTCGACACCGGTCGACCCGGCCCCGTCGCGCCGCGGCGGGGCCGGCGGCGGCGAGAGGGTGCTTGGGATCAACGAATCCGGGGTACCGGAGGTCTCATGACGAGTATGGGGCAACTTGTCGGGGACCGTTACCGCCTGGTCGAGAGCATCGCCAGCGGCGGCATGGGGGACGTCTGGCGGGCTGTCGACGAAACCCTGGACCGCTGTGTGGCGGTCAAGATGCTGCAGGCTCGGCTGGTGAGTGACGCCGGCTTCGGCGAGCGGTTCCGCCGCGAGGCGCGCGCGATGGCGGCCCTGCGTCACCCCGGAATCGCCCAGGTCTACGACTACGGTGAGGTGTCCCGGTCCGGAGAGCCGGTGCTCGCCTACATCGTGATGGAGTGCGTGCAGGGGCAACCCCTGTCGGAGCGGATCGCCGAGGTCGGCCCGCTGGACGTGGCCGAGACGATGTCGATCGTCGCGCAGACCGCCCGTGCCCTGCAGGCCGCCCACGACGCCGGCGTCGTCCATCGCGACGTCAAGCCCAACAATCTGATCATCGAGCCGGACGGGCACGTCGTACTCGTCGATTTCGGGGTTGCGGTGACCCAGGAAGCGGCGAGCCTGACCGGAACGAACCAGGTCGTCGGCACGGCCCTGTACATGGCGCCGGAGCAGGTCTCGAAGAACGAGACGACACCGGCGATCGACATCTACGCGCTGGGCGCGGTCGCCTACCACTGCCTCGCCGGTCGGCCCCCACACCAGGGCGAGAACGCCGTCGCGGTGGCGCTGCGGCACCTCGAAGAGGAACCCGCGCCGCTGCCCGACGGCATTCCGGCGGAGGTACGGCGGTTGGTCGCCACCGCGATGGACAAGCAGCCCTCCCGCCGATTCCCGACGGCGGCGGCCCTGGCCGCCGCGGCGCAGACCCTCGCCGGCGGGTCCGACCAGCTCGTCCGGACCGTCGGGCTGCCGGCGATCGAGGCGGGTGCGGAGCACCCGGCCGGGCGGCGGCCAGGTGTCGGTGCCGCGCCGAGCCGGACGGCCGGTGCGGGGCATCGAGGGCTCGCGGTGCTGCTCGGAACGTTGGCCGCGGGGGCTGCCGTACTGGTGCTCGCCGATCCCACAGGCATGAGGTCCGGCCCGACCGGGCGACCCTCGACGCCTCCCGCCGTGTCGCCGTCGGTGGCGCCGCCACCGGGGGACCACGGCCCCGGTGGTGGCGGCGGCCAACCGGCCACGCGCGGCTCCGGGGGCGTGCCGGTTCGCGCGTCCGGATCCCCGACCCCGACGGCCTCCCGTCCCGCGGGCGAGGGGCCGGCGGGCCAGTCCGCGCCGTCTGACGACAGCGGGCCCGCCACCTCCGCGCCCGCTGCCTCGGAGAGCGCCGATGCGGAACCGACGGCAGACCCGACGGGCGACACGACTGCGGCACCGACGGAGGAGTCGACGGGCGGACCGGCGGAGGAGTCGACGCAGGGGCCAGCGGCGGACCCGCCCGGGGACGCGGCGGGGAGCCCGACCGAGGGACCGAGGGCGGGGGAGTCGGCAGCCGGCGAGACCACGGTGCCGCAGGGCTGACAGGCGGCGGCCACGAACAGGATGGCCGATGCGTCCTTGTCGACGGCCAAGCGGTACGCGGACGCGCACTGGCGTGGCGGCCGGAGCCGCCACGCCAGTGCGGTGCCGTCAGACGTCGACCGGGCCGTCAGACGTCGACCGGCCTCAACTGGTACGGCAGGTGACCGTCGGCCAGTTCCAGTTGCCGTTGGCCATGACCGTTATCCCGAAGTTGTTGCCGTTGCCGTTCGGTGTCGCGGTGACGGTGCCGCTGGTGCCGCTGACCGAGGCGTTCCAGCTGTTCTGGATGCTCTGACCGCCGCCCAGGCCGAGGCTGACGACCCAGTTGTTGGTACCGCTGACCGCGACGTTCAGGTTGAACCGGTCACCCCACTGCTGACCGGCGGAGAGCGTCGCGTTGCAGCTACCGGTCCCCGGATTGCCGGTACCAGGGTTGCCGGTGGTGGGCCCGGAGGTCGGGTTGCCGCCACTACCTTCCCGGACGGTGACGTCGGAGCTGCCGCTGCTCTGGTAGCCCTCGGTGGCCATGATCTGGTAGCTGTGGTTGGTGCCGAGGTTCAGGCCGGCGCGGGCCCAGGCGTCGAAGTGGTTGGCGGTGGTGATGGTGCCACTCGAACGCTTCTGCTGGCGGACGCTCCAGTACTGGTAGAACGTCTGGTTGCCGTCGATCGACGGGGCGTTGACCCGCTGGCTGCGGAGGATGTCGTAGGTGCCGCCGTCGGTGGTGACAGTGCCCATCCGCTGGGCGCCGCTGCTCGGGTTGTAGCTGCCGAAGTTCTCCACCACGTAGTACTCGATGAGCGGGTTGCGCGTCCATCCGTAGAGGGCGAGGTAGGTGTTGTTGTTGCCCGGGTTGTAGTTGGCCGAGTAGCTGACCGTCCGTCGCGAGCCGGTGGCCCAGCCCTTGCCGCCGACCCAGTTGTTGGTGCTCCTGTCCCAACTGCTGGAGTAGCGGCCGTCGGCGCGCAGCGTCATGCTGGCGTTGCCGCCGTCCTTCCAGAAGGAGAAGTAGTAGCCGTTGTGCGTGCCGGTGAGGCTCGAGGTGAGCGTCCGGTCGGCCTCGGCGTACGCGTTGGTGGCCGTCATCGTGCCGGCGACGGCCAGGACGGTGGCGCATGCGGCGCCGAGGAGCAGCCGCATGCGGCCACGCCTTCTCGGCTTGGTGTGGCTGGTGTCGGTCATGTAACTGTGCCTCCTGGTGACGGCTGGCGGGGGCCAGCGGCGCGGTACGCCTCGGCAGGCTGCCGGTGGTCGGGTAACGGCCACGGCGTCGTGCCGCGCGGTGGTGGTGGGCCGGTCGTCCTGCGCGACGACCGGAGGAGTGGGTCGCGGTGACTGGTGCTGACGGCGATTGAGCCCCGTCGATGGCGACCGTATTAACCCGGTCGTCGACTTGTCAACAATTTTCGGAAACATGGCCGCAATCTCGCGGTGGCCGACGATCTGCCGCAGGGCGATGTCTCGCCAGGTCAGTAGTCGATCAGAAGTCGTGGCGCAGGTGAGGGAATCGGGATGCTCGACGAGGCGGCCAGAAGTCTGCGTCCGGAAACTTCCGGAGACTTTCCGGACCGCTTCCCCCGACGGACGGAGGACGCGTGCCGGCCGGTTGCCCGGTCAGCGCCGGAGGCCGTTGAGCCGCGAGGCCTGGCGGGTCAGGTGGTCGCGCTCGGCCAGGTTGGACGCCTTCCGGGCCGCCTCGGCGTACAGCCGGGCGGCCGTCGCCACACTGCCGTCGCGCTCGTGCAGGTACGCCGCGACCGCCGTGAAGCGGGGCAGTGCGTCGTCAAGCGCCGCGAGCGCCGCGAGACCGGCGCGCGGACCGTCGGCCTCGCCGACGGCCACCGCGCGATTGAGCCGGACGATCGGGCTGTCGGTCAGCCGCGCGAGTTCGTCGTACCACTCCACGATCTGCACCCAGTCGGTCTCCTCGGCGGTGGGCGCGTCGGCGTGCAGGGCCGCGATGGCGGCCTGGGCCTGGAACTCGCCAAGTCGGTCCCGGGCGAGGGCCGCCTGGAGGATCTCGACGCCCTCGGCGATCGACGCGGTGTGCCATCGGCCGCGGTCCTGCTCGGCCAGCGGCACCAGGTTGCCGTCGGGCCCCTTGCGGGCGGCGCGCCGGGCGTGGTGCAGCAGCATGAGGGCGAGTAACCCCGCCACCTCGGGGTGGTCGATGGCGGCCGCGAGCTGCCGGGTGAGCCGGATGGCCTCGGCGGCGAGGTCGACGTCGCCGGAGTAGCCCTCGTTGAAGACCAGGTAGAGGACACGCAGCACGGTGGCGACGTCACCGGGTTGGTCGAACCGGACTCCGGAGACGGTGCGCTTGGCCCGGCTGATGCGCTGCGCCATGGTCGCCTCCGGGACCAGGTAGGCCTGGGCGATCTGGCGGGTGGTCAGCCCGCCGATGGCGCGCAGCGTGAGCGCGACCGCCGACGACGGCGTCAGCGACGGGTGGGCGCACAGGAAGTAGAGCTGGAGCGTGTCGTCCACCGCCGGGGCGGGGCCGGGCGGGGGTTCCTCGTCGACGAGGTCCTCCCGTCGGCGGCGGGCCGCGTCCGCCCGGGTCGCGTCGAGGAACCGGCGCCAGGCCACGGCGACCAGCCAGCCCTTCGGGTCCCGTGGCGGGTCGGCCGACCAGACGCGGACCGCCTCGACCAGTGCGTCCTGTACGGCGTCCTCGGCCGCCGCGAAGTCGGCTCCGCGGCGGACGAGGACGCCGAGCACGCTCGGCGTGAGGCTCCGGATCAGTGCCTCGTTCACTCGGTGATGGTGGGCGGCTCGGTCAGGAACGGGCGCAGCTCGAGCCACTCGTGGATCGGCCTGCCGTCCTTGCCGGGGGCGGCGGACAGCTCCCCGGCCAGCTCGACGGCGCGTTCGTAGCTGTCGACGTCGATCGTCATCCAGCCGGCGATGAGGTCCTTGGTCTCGGCGAACGGGCCGTCGGTGACCGGCGGGCGACCCTCGCCGTCGTAGCGGACCCAGGCGCCGTCGGGGGCGAGGGCCTGGCCGTCGACGAACTCACCGGTCTGCTCGAGCCGTGCCGCGAAATCTCTCATGTACGCCACGTGCGCCGAGATCTCCTCCGGCGTCCACTGGTCCATGGGTACGTCGTTGACCGCGGTCGGGCCACCGCGGTAGTGCTTGAGCAGCAGGTACTTCGCCATGGTGTTCTCCTCGGTGCGGGTGCGGCCGTTCGTGGCCACGTTCACCCCGGGGACGGAGCCGGTCGCCGGTTCTCGACATGGCCGCCCGGATTATTTTTACTCTCGCTGCGCAGCGCGGGTGAAACCGGTCGACACGACGGCCTGGAAACCGGCCGAAACTTGATTGGTTCCAGAATAGTGAGCTAGTGTTCGCCGGGTGATGTCCGACTTCGAGGCGCAACTGCGGGCCGCCTCGCTGCGCGTGACCCGGCCCCGACTGGCGGTGCTCGCGGCGTTGCGCGACCATCCGCACGTCGGCACCGACGCGGTGATCGCGCTGGTCCGGGCGGATCATCCCACGGTTTCCCACCAAGCGGTGTACGACGTGCTGCGTGTGCTCACCGACGCTGGTCTGGTGCGGCGTATCCAGCCGGCTGGCGCGACCGCCCGCTACGAGTCCCGGGTCGCGGACAACCACCACCATGTCGTGTGCCGCTCCTGCGGCGCGATCGCCGACGTCGAGTGCGCCGTCGGCCACGCCCCCTGTCTCACCGCCTCTGTCGATCACGGCTTCGTGATCGATGAGGCGGAGGTCGTCTACTGGGGCATCTGTCCCGACTGCGCGACCGAACGCACGCCCCAGAGATCCGCAAGCTCGGAAGGAAGCACATGAGCGACACCCAGGACAACGGCCCCACCAGCGCGCAGGGCGTGGACCAGAAGGCAGCCGCCGGTTGCCCGGTCGCGCACGACTCGGTGACCGCGCACGGCAGCGAGAGCGAGAACCCGGCGATCGACTCGCCGACCCCGAAGACCGGCGGTCGTCCGCGTACCAACCGGGACTGGTGGCCCAACCAGCTCGATCTCTCGGTGCTGCACGCCCACTCGTCCAAGGGCAACCCGTTGGGGGAGAACTTCAGCTACGCCAAGGAGTTCGCCAAGCTCGACGTCGAGGCCCTCAAGCGGGACATCGTCGAGGTGCTCACCACCTCGCAGGAGTGGTGGCCGGCCGACTTCGGCCACTACGGCGGCCTGATGATCCGGATGAGCTGGCACGCCGCCGGCACGTACCGCATCCAGGACGGTCGCGGTGGGGCCGGCGATGGTGGTCAGCGTTTCGCGCCGCTCAACAGCTGGCCGGACAACGCCAACCTGGACAAGGCCCGGCGGCTGCTGTGGCCGGTCAAGCAGAAGTACGGTCAGCAGATCTCCTGGGCCGACCTGCTCGTGCTCGCCGGCAACGTGGCCCTGGAGTCGATGGGCTTCAAGACCTTCGGCTTCGGCTTCGGTCGCGAGGACGTCTGGGAGCCCGAGGAGATCTTCTGGGGTCCGGAGGACACCTGGCTCGGCGATGAGCGCTACGCCTCCGAGAAGGAGATGACGCCCGACGTCGGGTCGACCGAGATGGGTCTCATCTACGTCAACCCGGAGGGCCCGCGCGGCAACGCGGACCCGGCCGCGGCGGCGCACTTCATCCGCGAGACCTTCGGCCGGATGGCGATGAACGACGAGGAGACCGTCGCTCTCATCGCCGGTGGTCACACCTTCGGCAAGACCCACGGTGCCGCCGTCGCCGACAACCACGTGGGCCCGGAGCCCGAGGGTGCCCCGATCGAGGCCCAGGGCCTGGGTTGGCTGAGCACCCACGGCAGCGGCAAGGGCGCCGACACGATCACCAGCGGTCTCGAGGTGACGTGGACCGACGTGCCGACGCAGTGGAGCAACCGCTTCTTCGAGATCCTGTTCGGCTACGAGTGGGAGCTGACCACCAGCCCGGGTGGTGCGAAGCAGTGGGTCGCCAAGGACGCCGAGGCGATCATCCCGGACCCCTTCGACCCGGCGAAGAAGTACAAGCCGACGATGCTCACGACCGACCTGTCGCTGCGCGTCGACCCGGCGTACGAGAAGATCTCCCGCCGTTTCCTGGAGAACCCCGACGAGTTCGCGTTGGCCTTCGCCAAGGCGTGGTACAAGCTGCTGCACCGCGACATGGGCCCGATCGAGCGTTTCCTCGGGCCGTGGGTGGCCGAGCCGCAGTTGTGGCAGGACCCGGTGCCGGCCGTGGACCACGAGCTGGTGGGTGACGCCGACATCGCCGCCCTCAAGGACAAGGTCCTCCAGTCTGGTCTCACGACCGCCCAGTTGGTCTCCACCGCCTGGGCGTCCGCCGCGAGCTTCCGCCACACCGACAAGCGTGGCGGTGCCAACGGGGCGCGGATCCGGCTGGAGCCGCAGCGCAACTGGGAGGTCAACCAGCCCGAGCAGTTGGCGACCGTCCTGACCGCACTGGAGGGCATCCAGCGGGAGTTCAACGAGGCCGGCGGCGCGAAGATCTCGCTCGCCGACCTGATCGTGCTGGCCGGGTCGGCCGCCGTCGAGAAGGCGGCGCGTGACGCCGGCGTCGAGGTGACCGTGCCGTTCCGGCCGGGCCGCACCGACGCCACCCAGGAGCAGACCGACACCGAGTCGTTCCGGGTGCTGGAGCCGCGGGCCGACGGTTTCCGCAACTACCTGCGTCCGGGTGAGAAGACCCAGCCGGAGGTGCTGCTCGTCGACCGCGCCTACATGCTCAACCTGACCGCGCCGGAGATGACCGTCCTCGTCGGCGGTCTGCGGTCGCTCGGCGCGAACACCGGTGGCAGCCAGCACGGTGTCCTCACCGACCGGCCGGGCGTGCTCACCAACGACTTCTTCGCCAACCTGCTCTCCCCGGGCACCCGGTGGAGCGTGTCGAAGTCCGACGAGCACGTGTACGAGATCCGCGACCTGGCCACCGACGAGGTGAAGTGGACCGCCACCGCGGTCGACCTCATCTTCGGGTCCAACTCGCAGCTCCGCGCCCTCGCGGAGGTCTACGCCAGCCAGGACGCCCGCGACAAGTTCGTGGCCGACTTCGTGACCGCCTGGACGAAGGTCATGGAGCTGGACCGGTTCGACATCGCCTGACAGTCAGACACCGACGAGCCCCGGTCGATCGCTAGTGGATCGGCCGGGGCTCGTCGGCGTGCCGCCACCTACCCGGCCGGGTTCGCGGGACCGAGAATCACCGCGTGGGAGTGCCGTCGTGGAGGCGATGGCTCGGCACTCGACGGGCGTCCGACCGGACAGTTACCCTTTGCCCCCGGACCCATCGATGTGAGGAGATGCGATGGCGCGTCGCACCGGCCGGCCTTCCTACCTGTCCGACTCCGCCGATGTGGGTCGTCGCCGCACCGCGCGCGTCGTGGCGGTCGCCGGGGCGATCGCACTGGTCACCGCCCTGGTGGGCGGGCTGATCGGCTACCAGGTGGGTCGACCGGACGCCACCGAGGCGTCCATCGCGTCCATCAAAGAGGCCGAGGCGAAGCGGGACGCTCAGCAGATCGTCGAGCTGACCGAGACTGCCCGCCGGGTCAGCGGCCAGATCGCTCCCATCCTGACCGCCCTCAAGGCTGATGCGTCGGCCGGCCGCGCGCCGGATCCGGAGCAGGCCAAGCGATGGCAGGAGAGCATGCGGGAAGCCGCCAAACCCTTCGCTGACCCGCCCTCCGGGACCACCGCCACGAACGTGGCGCGAGGCGGGCTGCGCGGAGCGATCCAGCAGGCCGGCCTGGCCGTCGACTCCTACGCGCTGGCGGCCAGCGTGCCGGCGGCGCAACGTGCGGCCCTGTTGGACATCACCGCGCGGCAGGCGGCCGAGGCCGTGACGAGCTGGTCGGTCGCCGCGACCCAGCTTGACCAGGTGAGCGTCGACGCCGGCCACGGCCATCAACACGTGTTCCTCACCACAGACCCCGAAGGCGCGGCCTTCACCCCGGACGGGGCGGCCGAGGGCACCGGCGGTTGATGCCCTGTTGCTGCTCGACTGTCGGATTCTCCAACGGCTGGTGCGTGGTACACCGGTCGAGCGATCCGGCGCGATCTGGGACCGGCGCGCTGAATCAGGTACCGTCGCCTGTCTCAAGTCTCAGCACCAACCTGGCTTCCGGTGACCGGTGAGCCGAACCGGAGGGACACAGCCGTGAGGTTCCAAAGCGCTGTTCGGCAGGCCGGACTCGTCGTGGCGGTCGCCGCCCTCGCCGTGACCGCGGGTTGCGCCAAGAAGGACGACAGTGAGGTCCAGGCGAGCGGGGTCAAGCTGGTCGAGGCGGGCAAGTTGACCGTCTGCACCCACCTGCCGTACCCGCCGTTCCAGTCCAAGGACGCCAGTGGCACGGTGACCGGCTTCGACGTCGAGATCATGGACCTGGTGGCCAAGGACCTGGGCGTCCAGCAGACGATCATCGACACCCCGTTCGAGGGGATCAAGTCCGGTCAGGACCTGAACACCGGCAAGTGCGACGCGGCAGCCGCCGGCATGACGATCACCGCGGAGCGGCAGAAGGTGATGAACTTCTCCGACCCGTACTTCGACGCCACCCAGGCGATGCTGGTGAAGACCGGCAAGCCGTACAAGACGCTCGACGACCTCCGGGGCAAGAAGCTCGGCGTCCAGGCAGCCACCACCGGCCGGGACTACGCCAAGAGGTTCGAGGCGGAGAAGGGCCTCAAGCTCGTCGAGTTCGAGGACCTCGCCGCCCAGCAGCAGGCCGTCGCCAACGGCCAGGTCGAGGCCGCCATCAACGACCTGCCGGTCTGGAGCGAGTACCTCAAGAAGAACCCGGGCGGTTTCCAGGTGGCCGCCGAGTTCGACACCGGCGAGCAGTACGGCTTCTCGGTGAAGAAGGACGGCAACCCGGAACTGCTCAAGAAGATCAACGAGGCGCTGGCCAAGGCCAAGCAGGACGGCACCTACGACACGATCTACGAGAAGTGGATCGGCAAGCGGCCGAGCGCGTGATCGAAGCTCCCAGCAGCAGGGCGCGCGTCTCGCGCGCCCTGCGCGTCGGTAACCTCCGGGAAGGCAACGAGCGAACGTGAAGCTGCGACGTCGCCAGCGGGAGCGGCTGTCCCTCGGGCTCCAGTACCTGGTCTTCATCGCCATCATCGCCGCGGTGCTCTTCGCCGCGGACTGGGACAGGTTGGCCGACGCGTTCTTCCGCGTCGACATCATCAAGTCGATGTTCCCGACGATCATCACCGTCGCGCTGCGCAACACCATCCTCTACACGCTTGGCGCGTTCGCCTTCGGCCTCGTGTTCGGCACCATCCTCGCGCTGATGCGGCTGTCCCGGGTGGCTCCGTACCGCTGGCTGGCGACGGCGTACATCGAGCTGTTCCGGGGGTTGCCCGCGCTGCTTGTGCTCTTCCTCGTCGGGTACGGAATCCCGATCGCCTTTCCGGAGCGGGAGATTCCGGGCGGGGTGTTCGGCTCGATCGCGATCGGTCTCGGCCTGACCGCCGCCGCGTACATGGCGGAGACCATCCGGGCCGGCATCCAGGCCGTGCCGAAGGGGCAGATGGAGGCGGCCCGCACCCTCGGCATGTCGCACTTCACCGCCATGCGCACGATCGTCATTCCGCAGGCGTTCCGGATCGTGATCCCGCCGCTGACGAACGAACTCATCCTCCTCACCAAGGACTCGTCGCTGGCGTACGTGCTGGGTGTGACGGCGCAGACCATCGAGGTCACCAAGTTCGGTCGGGACATGCTGAACGACCGGGTGAACGCCACGCCGCTGCTGGTGGCCGGTCTGGCCTACCTGATCATCACCCTGCCCCTGTCCCAGGTGGTACGCCGCCTCGAACTCCGCTACGCCAAGGCCCGGTGACCCGCATGACGAGCACTGCACCCCAAGCGGCCGTCGAGATCCGCGACCTGCACAAGTCCTTCGGGTCGCTCGAGGTGCTCAAGGGCATCGACTTCGAGGTCGGCCAGGGCGAGGTGGTCTGCGTGATCGGGCCGTCCGGTTCCGGTAAGTCGACGCTGCTGCGCTGCGTCGACCTGCTGGAGGAGCCGACGGCCGGCAGGATCTGGGTCAACGGGGTCGAGATGACCGACCCGGACGTCGAGATCGACGCGGTGCGCCGCGGCATCGGCATGGTCTTCCAGGCGTTCAACCTCTTCCCGCACCTGACCGTGCTGAACAACCTCACCATCGCGCAGCGCCGGGTGCTGCGGCGCGGCCGGGCGGAGGCCGAGCGCATCGCTCGGGCCAACCTCGACCGCGTCGGGCTGACCGACAAGGCGGACGCGTTCCCGGCGCAGCTCTCCGGCGGGCAGCAGCAGCGGGCGGCGATCGCCCGGTCGCTGTCGATGGAGCCGAAGCTGATGCTCTTCGACGAGCCGACCTCCGCGCTCGACCCGGAGTTGGTCGGCGACGTGCTCACCGTCATGCGCAAGCTGGCCGAGGACGGCATGACGATGATGGTGGTCACGCACGAGATGGCGTTCGCCCGCGACGTCGCCGACCGGGTGGTGTTCATGGACGGGGGCGTGGTGGTCGAGCAGGGGCCGCCGCAGGAGGTGCTCGGCAACCCGAAGCACGAACGGACCCGCGCGTTCCTCTCCCGGGTCCTCGACCCGACCCGTGTCGCGCAGCTCGGTCAGCCCGACCAGTCGCCGGAGCCGCCGCAGGCGCCGGGCCTGCCGGCCGACGACCGCCACCAGCTCTGACGATCCCTCCCGTACGTCTGCCCGCCGGGCTGCCTCAGCGCTGAGTACCGACAGTGGGTGATCACCGCCTACACGCTGGCCTTCGGCGGGCTGCTGCTGCTGGGCGGCCGGATCGCCGACT